>CALCSP010000728.1 GCA_937893785.1 uncultured Verrucomicrobiales bacterium | reverse complement strand
GCAATGTTGTGAGGATTAGTCTGGAGATCACCAGGCCCTGCCCAGGAATTATCAAAGGCAAGTTGCCCATAATCACTTGCCTGAAAAATCACAGCATCAGTTTTGAAATTATCTTGTAGCAAAAGATTAAATGGACCACGCCTTATGGCTGGCGTCATAAGATTAAATGGGTTACTAACGGCCACGGAATTTGGGTTGCTGTCATTAGGAGTCGGATCATATCCATTGGTATTTACTCCCCATTGCCCCATGAAACTATAATCCCCATTTGTGGGCGCCGGCCTGTTCCAGTCCCAGTAGAGAAAAGTCAAACGTGGGTCAATATTCAAGAGCATCTGCTCATAACGATTGACGAACTCACGGTGCCAAGCCAGAAACGCATCATTAAAGTGCTGTGCATGACCACTGGTATGAATAATATCATTTAAGTCCCAATATGTCTGACTCGATCCAGGGTGATTCACGTTCTCAAGCTGAGCAACCGCATCAGCAAAAATCTGCCGCTCAGCAGCAGTGGCAGTGCTCCCCTCTTTACGAGGCTTGGTGATCTCCTTTCCAAACACTCTCCATACCCCGCAATCATTGGCGTAATAGGTGTCGGCATCACTGTTGCCGGGAGCCCCCGTCCAGTGGTTGGGCCAGTTCAGCCCGGTTGACGCCTTGGCCCAGTAGACACGCAATCGCTCGGTGCCGGAAGTCGCTGATGTCCCGCGGTTGGTAACCCGGACATAAACGTAGTTTGGCTGGGCAAAGTCACGCTCACGATATTCCGGGTTCTGGTGTGGTTGGGGTGTCCAGGTCGGACTTGCTGTCGGATGCGGATAAGGCACCCAATTCGGGTCGGGATTCCTGCGCACCCAGATGTCGGGACTGGTCCACATCGGGCCGGTGGAAGGGTTGGGCTCAATACCAGTGTCACCAGGATTGTCCCTGATAAAGGCATCTTGAGCGGACAAAAAAGGAAGCAGCAAGGCAATGGCAAAGCTGAAGAGAATAGGAAGCTTGAATGTTGGCAGTGTTTTCATGGTTTTATTTTCAGAGAAAGGCCACTTTGAAGATAGCGGGATCAGAAGTTCCGAATCTCATTTCAATCCTTATGACGGTTGAAGGCTCTTCATTATGCGGATAAACCAAGCACTGAACAAGCACCAATTTACCTTAAAGGCAGGAATTGCAGGCATTTCTTCCCGCACCAAAAGCTTTAATAAACTTACCTAAAGTCTCGGCGTGACCGAAAGCCTGATAAAAAGTGCCTTCGAAGCATCTCCCGGAATCCGCAAGGTAATAAGTTCCGTGCCATTCCCGGCGAGCACAACGGCTTCTATTTCCCAGTCATCCCCTACCGGCAGCCATGTGACCAAGTCACTGGAAACTTCAACGGAAACAATGGCATCATCAGCGGCAAGGCGACGGGGAAACCGAATGAGCAACTGGCCTGGCTGTTCATTGATC
>CALCSP010000727.1 GCA_937893785.1 uncultured Verrucomicrobiales bacterium | reverse complement strand
CTCGGCTTCAGCCTGAGCGATGCGATCCTCTAATCTGGATTCGTCACGCGCAAGCCTTTCCAAGGCCTGCTCAATTCTCTTCTCTCCTTGGCGGTTTTGCTGATCGACTTGTTTTTTTTGTTGCTCAACCTGCCTCTTTTGTTGCTCAACCTGCCTCTTTTGTTGCTCGACGTTGCGTTGATGGGTCTGCAGGGCTCCTGGGTTGTCTTGTTGTCTTGCCGCTTCAACTTTCTTTTCGGCCTCTTCTACACGTTTCTGTGCCTCTTCAACGCGTTTCTGCGCATCATCAACCCTCTTCTCTGCATTCTCGATCTGAGATTCCACCTGCTTGCGAGTTTGTTCGACCTGTTGCTCCGTGCGCTGAACAGCCTTTTCAAATTGACGGATTTGGGTTTGTGCTTGTGGTGAGAACACAAGGTCCTTACGGTTTTTCTCTTCGTCTTTACCTAGGGTTTCCGTTGCCTCAGCAATCTCCTTTTCTTCATCAATTATGTCGTCAAGACGCTCTAGAGCCTCGACCATTTTTTCTAGGTTGTCCTTTTCGGGTTCCAGGATCTTGGCCAGTTTCCAGAGGTTATCACGAGAGGTTTTTTCGAGGGAAACGGCACTCATTACCCTTTTGTTCGTGATTTCCTGAGCTGCCTTTGAAAGCGTTTCGATCAACCCGGATTCAGTCGTAAAAGCCACAGCTTCTGCAGGCCGTTGATCAGGTGATCCAGCTGTCAGTTGAGCGATTGATTTCAGTTTGTCATGAATGATTCCAGTCTCGTCGCTGAGAGATTTTTGTTCGGTAGCCTGTAGTTGGAGGGAGATTTGCTCAGAATTCTTTGGCCTAGTTGCATCAAAGGTTGATGAGGCGAGAGCTATTCCTTCATGGAGGTTCGTCGTTTGTCGATTACCAAGTTCGCGTACATGCCGAGCAAGTTCGAAGAGCGCGACCTGTGTTTGGTATTCCAGTAGAATCCTGCGAAGCTGGACAATGACACCTTTTTGCCCAGCATAGGCTCCCAGAACTTTGGCACCAGCGCCTGGGTCATCAGGATTGGCTCTTGCGCCTCCGAGTAATGCCACAATTTCGGCCATCTGCTTGCTTGAGAGACCGCCCAGAACCCGGCGAATGGCTTTCAGGACATCAAGATCAGCTCCCTCAAGCCCATTTCGTTCAAATTCATCAACCAGCGCATCAAGTTGCTCGCCGGTTCGATGTGTGGAATCCTGAATGCGCTGTTGCTTGCGTTCCTGATTCAAGAGTGATGACTGCGGATAGGCTCCGAATGATCGCCCGGAAATGATCATTAACAGTGCAATTGTCGCGACGATTTTGAAACTAGGCTTCAGGATCATAACAATGTTCATGGTAAGGCAGTTCTGGACATATTCCAGATATCAATCTTTTTTTGCCCGGTTACTACCGCGAATGACCTTTTCAAGGTCATTATTGAGGCGTTCCTGGTCCGTGGTTGCCTCGCTGACTGTACCGAGAGCATCAGATGCCCTGCCTAGCAGATCGGCACGTTTTTCCTCTGGGGTCACTATTCTCACTCGTAAGTGTTCGCTGCTGCCAGTATTGGCACTGACCGCGTTTTGATCCGTCGCCTCCAGCCAGTATTCGAGAACATCGCCTTCGGTGAGATTCGGTTGTAACTTGGTCAGATCCCAATCAATCTTACCATTGACAGATTTTGGATTGTTTGGGGGAATGCTGACTGGAACGGACTGTGTATCTGAGTCACCAAGGCGGTAGCGCAGGTTCATTGAGGCAATGCCGAAACGGTCGGTTGCCTCATAAAGGATCAGGAATTTGGCTTTTCGTGTGGCCATTTCCTCTGATCTTTTCGGGTAGGTAATGCGGATTTCAGGTGCCCGGTCCGCTAGCAATGATACCCTGTAGACAACATCGTCGCGGGATTGCATTTTCTCTGTGTCTGTAAGAGAGAGGCTGAACCCGGATAGTTTTTCCGGAGGGATGGTAAATTCCACTGTGCAAAGCTTGGAATTATTAGTGTTAACCTTAACAGGAACTTTGGTGTTTGTGCCAATCAAGTGCAAGGCGGCCGAGGTAAGGTCTTTGGTGGAGGTGATGTCCAGCTTCATTGTTCCTCCCGGGAAAAGGGTGAAGTCGCCAGGGGCATGCTGGGTTGGAGGATTACCCGTGAATGAGGGATAGGTTTGAGTTCCCGTGATACTTTCAACCTGTGGGCGTTCAATTGCCCGTACGTTGATTTTACCCGTGCGTGCGTCATTAATCGTTGCTTGAAAATCAAAGGATTCCTGGATGTCTGAAATGGTGACTTTGTAAGTTCCGGTCAGTGCCGATTCATTTAATGCAACAGGTTCAATCGTTGTATTTGTCTCGTTGGCTGCAAGTGTCACCTCTTCGGTCATTCGAGGGAGCAGTAAACTTTCCTTGCGGCCATTGACATAGTTGATGTTCAGTTCTCCTTCCTCGGGAAGATCCACGTTATCGACCATGCTCTCTGCCGTGAAGCTCAGCTCTATTGTATCTCCAATACCCACCAGCATTTCCCCAGGAGCCTTGATAATTCTGGTTTCATGAGGAATCGGTATTGTTGCTCCAAATGCTCTTGCAAGCAGTATGTCTAGGTTTTGTTTACCGATAATATATGCGCCAATTCCTGCGAGGCTAATGATCCCCATGAGTAGCAGGATTGCGCGCGCCATTTTTCTCCTATCGACAATATCAGCGAACTGAAAGCGACTGGCTTCCTGTTCGGTTTCCGATACCATTGCCTTGATCATGGACGATGGAGCGTTTGCGGGTATAGCAGCTTTTCCTTCAGCAAACTGAACAGCACTGATGAGACGGCTGTTAAAGCCAGGGTGATCCTTCTCGACCATTAACGCCAATTCTTCATGACTTTTTTGCTGGGTGATAAGTGAAGCCAGGGTCCAGATCACGTGACCAACGGTTACTGATGAGATTGCTATCAGGAGGATTTTTCTGTTGGTAATTGATAACTCTGCAAACCAGTCGAAGAGAAGGGACAGGCTGAATAAGAGCAGGCCCAGCGCAATTGTGCAGGCAAGACGACGCAAGAATTCAGTGGCAACAATTTTATTGCCAGCACTGCTCAGTCGATTACTGAGCAACCTGCTTTTATTAACGAGTTTGCTGGATGATGTCGTTGCTTCGGTCACCGTAGAATTACTTTAGTTCGGCGAATTTCCGCATGAACCATTCAATGGTAAGCGGCAGGAGTAATAGGATAAAATAAAGTGGGGAATTCCAGAGTTCTGACTCACGGGATAGGCGTATTTCAGTCGGCTCCAGATTTAAAATGCTGGGAAATTCATGCAGGTTTTCCTCCCTGAGGAACTGTCCTCCTGTAATGGATGCGATTTCCTGAAGGGTATTTATATCCATCGCTGTTTGGGTAAATTCACGGTCAGTTCCGCGAACGGTAAGGTCAATACCGCTACCTGTATCATCAGGAAGTCCCAGCTTGTAGCGACCGGGTTCTCCTGCAGGGAATTCCGCGCGATATTCACCGGGAGAACCGGGGATGGCCCGGAGGGTAACGGTGCGTGGAGGACCGGGCTGGCTACCACTTTCACTTAATACAGCCCTGATGGTTTCATCAGTTCGGGGCTGAAAGCTTTGGTCTAGAAGTCTTGCAAAGACCGTAAATCGATCGCCCTCCCGTGCAATGCTCCGGTCGCTGCGCAGTTCTGAGCGGCGGGATCCGGTGGCCAGCCTGCGTCCGGCCATGCGTTGCACCACCTGCCCCCAGAAGCGTGTATGATAAAGGTCTCCTGTATTGCGTCGCCACCGCCAGGTATTTTCGGTGCCTACCCACATGACCTCGCCAGCACCGTAGCGCTGCATTGCTATCACAGGGTAATTACCGTTGGGGTTGACTAAGTATGTCTTTGCCGCAGGCTTGGCGCGCTCGGTTTTGGTCACCCAGTAAACTGGTGGCAGTTTGGACCATCGTTCCTGTGCTTTATCTGGATCTTCCTCAAGGTTAAGGAAACCCTCTGCAAGTCCTGCCTCAGTAAGTTGGAGTCGAATCGGACGGCTGGCGATTGCTGCTTCAGCTCCCAGTCTGGTGGGGGAGAGTTCAATCGGGAGCAGCCGCTCCAGTTCGGTATTTCGATAGGCAACAGGCGTGAAACGTTTACCGGCCAGGATGACAAGCGAACCACTTCCTTCAGAGACAAACGAGGCAATATTCTCGATTGCGTTGTCAGGAAGTTTCTCAGGATCTATATCTCCGAAGAGAATCAGGTCATAGCCAAAGAGATCCTCGCGTCTGTCCGGAAAGTTCTCGATGTAAGGATTGTCCTGAGCACGGGCGACCGTGGGATCAACCGATGCAAGATAACAGTCAAGATTGATGCGTTTTTCGCGCAAGAGCATTGCCTGTATGTATTTGAATTCCCATCTGGGTGAGCTTTCCACCATCAAGACCTTCAGTGAGGAATCGATGACCCTGAGGCTGCGCTTGAGGGTGTTGTTCGCGTCAAGGATTTCACCTCCATCAGTTTCGATACTGGCTTCCACCTGATATTCATTTGGCTTGTTGGGAATAATGGGGATGATCACTTCCTGATCACCCGAACCATCAAGCACAATTTCCTTAACGCCGGCAGTAACACCTGCCATCTTGACAGTGACCTTTGCGGTTTCACCTGATAGTCCACGTTGACGAATTCGCACGCTGACAGGAACAGCGTCTTCGGCCAGAGCGACGGAAGGCATATCTATGGAGTCGATGGAAACATCCCTGGAGTCTGTTGTGCCGACACCGTAGGTGAATACCTTCACACCCCTTGCGCTTAGGTTTTTGGCTGCGGTAACAGGAGTTACGCCTTCATTGCTGACACCATCAGTGATGACAAGGAGCGCACCAAGGTCTTCGGCACTGTGGCGGCGCAAGGTTTCAATCATTGCCTCACCCAGAGCTGTCTCGGGAAGATTAGCTTCGTTAGCGGTTTCCTGCGGGTGGAGCTTGTCGGCAAAACTGTGGCGCACCACATTGACTTTTTCAGACAGTGACTCAAGCAGGTTGATTTGAGGGTTGCTCAGAGCCATTTCCGCGACTTGTGATCTTGTGGGATTCGGAGATGAGTCAGAAGGTGGAGGACTGTCGAGATCCGCGTCAGGTTTTAGTGTTCCTGCAGCGATGGCAATGCGGGATCGATCCTCGGAGGATGTCCTTTGGTCAACAATTCCCATGCTGGCAGATGCATCCACGATCACGGCAAGGGTGCGTTGTTCTTCACGTTTTAATGTGAGCTCTATGACTGGGCGTACCAGCAGGCCAAGAAGCATGACAAAGAAAATTATCCTCATCAGGGTCATAATTCTTCGGTGTTTTGCCGATATGTCTTCAGGTGTGGAGCGATATGCCAGCCACGCAATTACTGCCAGACCAATGGCAGCGAGGGCGATAATGAACGGTTCGAGAAGCGGGGCAAACCTCCACGAGAAATCTACCACTGAAGAAGTGTCTTCAGTGGGTAATCCGAGGAGTTTTAGTAGAAGTGCGTTCAAGGTTTTCGTTTCGAATTATTTTTCCTGGCTGAATCGCTGGGAAAGGAAAAGTTCAATAATGGCAATGATGCCTGCGGCGAGCAGAAATAAGGGCCATAATTCAGTACCAGAGCGCTCACGCTTGATAAGCTCAGATAACTGCCCACCTGCCGTCGCGTAAATGACATCCGCCGTTCCCTTAAGGCGTTGAAGTTGTGCATCAGAGAGGGCTTCAGGATTGGATTCCATGGGATCTGAACTCGCCGCGAATGTCAGGGGCAGTGCATCAGGAATAGAAAGTTCATAAACGCCTGATGTTTGTACTTTATTAAAGGTAATAAGAGAACCTTCACCATTTCCCGTGATGGATATTTCCTCACCGATACCCCCTGAATCAGGTTTGAAAATTTGAGCTTTCTTGTTTTTCCAATCAGCAGGCCCCTGATGGACAAAAGCATCACCGACATTTACATTTAGCCCAGCATCACGACGGGCCAATACACTGCCAAAAACACGATGAACGATGGGCAGAAAAGCGGGTTGTACAGGAAGATTGTTCCACTCTGTGTCAGCAGTGGTGCTGAACTGGTATACCTTGCCAAGTCCAAGGTCGGATTCGACGACTGCAGGTGATCCTGTGTTATAGCGCAAGACAACCCTTGCTGATGAGTTCGCGTCTGAGGATTGTTCTATTCCTTCAGCCAGAAGCAGTGAGAAAGCCTTGCGGATATTAACCTCTGCCAGTGTCCCTGCCCCTGGGTCATTCCAGAGTTCAACCAACGGGTGGTCATAGCCGCTGGCCTGAAGGTTGAGTTTGGTGTCGTCATTTGCCTCTGGTATGATTTCCCCGAACTCAGCAGGAAGAATGCCGCCTTTTTTGTGGAGCTCATCATTATACCAGGAAGCATTAATGTTATCGCCGGGAAAGACAATAAGTCCGCCACCGTTGATAATGAAGCTTTTCAACTTAGTTGTCACTGCAGATGAAAAATCTTGCACGTTGGCCAGGAAAACAGCCCTGTATTCAGCCAGTTTTTCCGGTTGGATTTCCTCCAGTCCAGCAACGCTAATACGGTCAGCTCCCAGAAAGAATGAGTCCCTCAGTTCGGGGGGGACCGGCACAAGGGCATTTTCGAGGAAGAAGGTTTCTGCATCAGTGGGGGTTCTGGAAGGAAGGCCGTCGACCAGCAGGGCACGTTCTTTCTCGATGGCCCTTACTACCAAAACGCGTTGGTCATCGGCGGGAAAAGAATCATTGCTTTCTACGGAGACCGCAATTTGATGAAGTCCTGGAGAAGGTAGTTGGGCAAACATTGTCAATGTTCTCGATTCACCTGGTGGCAGCGATTCAATTTTCACGGGTTCCCCGATTGCTTTGTTGTCGATGCTCAACGAAACCGGAATGTCTTCAAAAGAATTGGTTCCGAAGTTGCTGACTTCAATGGCTAGTCTCACCGGCTGGCCAACAGCAGTGACCGGTGTATTTTGTGAAAGGCGGGTGATGGCCAGATTTTCTCCGGGATTAGCGCCAACCATTGCGATCACGCACCTAACATCCTCAGGCGCTCCTTCAATCATGCGGGTGATACCTTCAAACTGGTTCCACGCATTGGCATCACCATCAGTGACAATGATGAGTTCCTTCTGGGCGGCGGAGCGGTTTTCCAGTGAGTTCAAGGCGGCTTGAACTGCCGGCATCAGGTCACTACCTCGATTGGTAAGTGCGGCGTCATTATTTTCCTCGAGAAATTTTTCTGCACGGGTCAAGTCATGCGTGGGTTCGGTAATTCCTGATCCGATTGAGTTAGCAGCAAAAATGATTGAGGCAGCCGATCCCCTTGGCAGTGTCTTAATGGCTTCAGTGCCATAGCTCCGGGCAATTTCATAGCGTGTCTTTTCGCTGCCTTCATCCGTCCTGCCCATGCTACCCGATGAGTCAATGATGACAGTGGAGGCGATCTTAGAACCGAGAGACTGGGAATCAAGCCAATCGGCTGCTGGGCGGGCAAGGGCCAGAGCTAGAAGGGCAACGATCGCAAGCCGAAGGAGAAGAAGGATCCAGTCTTCTACCTTCATTCGGCGCTGGTTGCGTTCAAGGCTGACCTGCAAAAAACGCATGGCAGCCCAAGGAACCTTCCTGAACCGCCGGCGATTGAGCAGGTGTACGATGATCGGAATGGCCAGAGCGGCCATGCCGAAAAGCATCGCTGGATTCAGGTAGTTCATGGATTACTTGGAGGACATCTCCCGGCGAAAGGTGAGGTATGAGGTCAGGACATCTTCAAGGGGTCTTGAGGTATCACACTGTACGAAATGGCAGGAGTTACGCCGGAATCCCTCCTCCAGCCTATCTTGGAATCTCTTGAACTCTTCGAGATAGCTTTTCCTGATCTCCGAAGGGCGAGTTTTGACGTTGGGGATGTTTTCCATTCCCTCAAATTCAACCAGCCCCGAGAAAGGAAAGTTGATTTCATCATTGTCCAGTATTTGAAGGGCAATGACCTCGTGGCCTACAAAGCGCAGATGTTGAATCGCGTCCAAAACAGCGTCTTCATCATCAAAGAAGTCACTGGCAACGATCACCAGTCCCTTGCGTTGTGATTTTTTGGCAACGTTGTGCAGTTGTCCGGGGAGGTCGGTTTCTCCCTTGGCATCAAATGCTGTGAGTTGTTCAAGGATATTAAACAGATGGTTTTGCGTGTTGCCGCGAGGAAGCTCATCACGGATTGAATTATCAAAGAGCGAAAGAGAAACAGCATCTCGTTGCTTGATAATAAGGAAAGCAAGGCAGGCAATTGCCATTTTCGCGTAATCAAGCTTACTGGTTTCCCCGGATCCATATTTCATTGATTCGCTGCCATCAATCAGAAGGTGAGCCACGAAATTTGTCTCCTGCTCATATTGTTTGATGTAATAGCGATCGGTTTTTCCAAGGACTTTCCAGTCGAGGTGTCGCACGTCATCTCCGGGTGCATATTCGCGATGCTGCGAAAACTCAATGGCGAAACCGCGGTAAGGTGACTTGTGTTCGCCGGCCATGTAGCCTTCGACAATGAACCTCGCGGCCATACCGAGCTTGTCGGCACGGGCAAGCGTGTCAGCATCCAGGAGATTTAGGGAGTCTGTGTTCACTTTGTGAACAGCGGGTCAGAGCTCATAGTTTATGACCGGTTGATAAGGATGTGTTATTGCTTATGACTCGTGCTGTGGAATTTCCGCAATGATCTTTGCAGTAATTGCATCAGAGTCGAGCCCCTCACTCTGGGCCGCAAAGTTGGGGATGATGCGATGTCGGAAAATTGGCGGTGCAACAGCGGCAACGTTGCTGCATCCTACGTGGTTCTGCCCGTTGAGCAGAGCGTGGGCCTTTGCAGCAATAATCAGCGCAAGACCAGCACGTGGACCGGCTCCCCAAGCCAGCCACTTGTCACAGAAATCCAGTGCTTCCTTAGCACCTGGGCGGGTCACACGGACAAGCTTCTCGGCGTAGCGCATAACGTGCTCTGCGACAGGGACTGAGCGAACCGCGTCCTGAATGGCGATAATGTCGGGTCCTGATAATACGGGTTCGGGACTGCTGGGTTGAGAGCCTGTGTATGAACGCATGATCTCAAACTCTTCCTCCTCTGTTGGATACTCCACCTTAATCATGAACATGAAGCGGTCGAGTTGTGCCTCTGGCAGAGGATAAGTGCCTTCCTGCTCAATCGGGTTTTGCGTGGCAAGGACGAAGAAAGGGTCAGGCAGGGGATGATCTTCTCCGCCAACGGAAACCTTCCGTTCCTGCATGGACTCGAGCATGGCAGCCTGAGTTTTTGGCGGTGTGCGGTTGATTTCGTCAGCAAGGACAATATTTGCAAAGATCGGGCCGGCAAGAAACTTGAACTGTCGTTCATTGGTAGCCGGATCAGAATAGATAACTTCAGTTCCTGTGATGTCAGAGGGCATCAGGTCCGGAGTGAACTGGATGCGCTTGTAGTTGAGATCCAGAGAATCGGCAAGGCTGGATATGAGTAGTGTTTTTGCAAGTCCGGGAACACCGACGAGAAGAGCGTGGCTTCGGGTGAAAATGGAAATTAAAACCTGCTCAATAACCTCATCCTGGCCGATAATGACTTTACCAAGCTCAGAGCGGACGCGCTCAGCCGAGTCCTTTAATTTTTCGACGGCAGAGGGATCAGCAGACGCGACATTGGATTCAGTAGACATAGAGATAAGAATGATTTTGGAAGCTGTTTGTTCAGTTAACTCCGATATTTTGTTATGTGGGAATACCAAAATGCAATTGGTTCTGCAAGCTTCCCTTTAATCATTTGTTTAATGACTTTAAGAAGGCTTTTCTCACGATGATACTTTCATATTAATCTGTTCTAAAACCCTTGTTTGCAGAAACTTGTTTCGATTATTATGTAATAAATTCACTCAAGAAAGAGTTTTTCGAGCTCAAGGTTTTTTTATTATTTGGCTCCTACCTCCCCGATTTTAGAACATTTTTGTAAATTATTGAATCGGCAATTCTTCAATTACGGATTTTGACGCGGTAATATCCGGCCAGTTAAGAATCTGAAATTTGACCCAGCACCTCTCTCGGGTGAGCGCATCGCGATACCATCCGGGGTATTTTCATGATCCAGCGGCTAAGGGGCGCTGGAGGGACTATATGGTTGGTAAACAATCCCTATTTTTTCTGGAGATCATTGCTCTACCTTGAGGCGAAAAGCCCGGAATTTCTGAGCAGCATCACTTTCAGGCAAGCGTAATGTCACTGACTCAGATCCATCGGCATTATCGACAACAGAAATTTCCACAAGGTCAAGGCTGGCGGCATCAATCCAAGTAATTAAATCTGTGCTGGTCTCGATAGTGAATATGAGATCAGTGGCTGCGGTGTTTCTTCGGTAACTGAACGACCTTGCCTCGTTGATAAGCGCAAAGGATATTGGGGAGTCTGAGGAATTTCCGATATTGTCGTCAGTGCCAAGTGCATATTCAAGAAAAGCATTAAGGCCATCTCCATCCTTATCTTCCTCGGGGTTTTGCGGGAATGCACTTGCTGTCGATCCCGGTGATGGCGCGGTTGCGGTCCAGCTGGAAGGCAGTTGATGGTCAGGTGATGTTTCCGGCGCGATTAAGACAAGGCTGGCGCCGCCACCATCGGCATTGGTTGGCCATGGGGTCTTATCGTTATAGTCAAATTGCCGGATTGTGCCGTTTTCAGCATCCTCCAATTTGATGCGCTCCCCACCATTACTTAATGCTCCTCCTTCGTTGAAGGTTCCTGCCACCGGTAGACCGTTGCCGAATTCTAGCTCAAAAGCATCGAGGTCGCGCACCACCAGAACGCGTTCTCCAGGTGCCAGTGAGGTGATGTTTGATGAAGTGAAGTCAAACTCGATACCGTCAGTGAAACGAGTGCCAGTGAGGTCAAGGGTCACTTCATTACTGATGTTCATTAACTCAATGAACTCGGCAAGACCATTGTTAATGGGGTGATAATGAATTTCAGATACCACAAGATAAAGCTGAGTATTACTTGGATCACCTATATAACTTGTCGCGCTGTTTCTTAATCCTGCGGAATCATTCAGGATGAGGGTTTCTCCAAGGTTGGAGAGGTGCCCGCTGTAGGGGCCAACCACGAACCTTGACTGCCCACCTCGTGGGCTGCTGAGACGGGCTCTGAAAGATCTGGGGTTCGGGCTCAGATAAAGATTGCCTCCTGCAGGAATCACGGTTCCTGCGGGGATGCTCATTTCTATGCCGCCGCTAACCATCCAGTTAGAGACATCAACCGCGATTTCGTTGTCGTTGATTAGTTCTACGAACTCCTCATCCTGATTGCGGGAAGACGGGTTGAACTCGATTTCTCCGAATTTGATAAGCGGTTCATTGCTACCTTCCGAGTCGGCAACGCCGGCATGTAATTCGGGAAGGATTAGAAAGTCACTGCTTCCAACTTTTCCATTCATGCCGTGAATGGCGAGTATATTTGTTCCTGCAACCAGCGTGTCGAGGTGATGGCTGATGTCAAAAATCTCAAATGCATTGATGTCTGCCTCTTGAGAGCTTGTCGTGGCGGTTGAGTTCCAGACAGATGATGCAGGGGAGTTCATTTGATGGACCCGTGTGCCGTTGATGTAGGCGATAAAGCCGTCATCATATTTCATGTGCAATTGCAGGGCCTGGTAGGTTGAGGGGTCGGTGACTTCAAACTCGATGCGAGAGTAGGAGGATCCTTGAATATTGCGCATAGCAGCTTTCGTATCTGTGCCGATAAGCGGCAAATACTTGACGCTATCGAAACCAATTCCAGTGGTGCCTGAGATCCATAGGCTGTCGTCGAAATCCGGCAGGGTCCATTCGATACCGTCTGATCCATCTTCGGGAATTTTTGTTCGTGCCTGTGCACCGCTTGTTAAGAGGGGAGTAAAAGCAATAGAGATCTGCCCGCTTTGCGATTCAGGAAGACCTGCAGATCCGTATATATAGGCACGACGACCAGGCAGATATTCGTTTTTCCATCGTTGGATACCCTCTGCCATGTCCTCGACATCCGGATGCGTCGATGTATAGGGGACTTGTGAACCATTGCTTTGAATCCATGAGCCCCACTTCATAAAGTCGGACATTGCATCTGATGGAGAGATTTCGGGAGGATCGATTAGTGCAGATTGTTCGTCTAGTCGCCTTTCCAGATACCGTTCAGAATATGGGGTCCCGGGCGGTTGAAGAAACTGATCGGAAAGAGTTCTGATTCTTCGCATGAGCATATCGCGGGTTTCAGGATTGCCCCAGAGCAGTGATACCAGTTTAACGGACATTCCTACCTGAATGACGCCCGTTGAAAAGAGGTTATTGTCAAAGTAAGTGTCCGTGCCATTCCATTTGCGCCCATGGGCAAGGTCTAAGTCCCAGGGCAGGATTGCCCATTCATCAGAACGTCCGGTATCTCGATAAAGATACCAGTTCTTGCGGTGCATGTCTGTGTTGCGGATTACACAGTTGGCAGCACACATGTTAATGCACATCGGTATGTTTACGTTGTCGTAAATGTAGTTCCATAGCGCAGTTCCACTGTTGTTGTTCAGGCCATTAAGCAAGCCCTGCAGATCAGCATTGTTTTCATCCCTCCGGTTTTTCTTTTCCACGCCACCACTATTGGCTGTATTGTTGAGTTGGTTATTGTACACCTTATACAAGGCGCCTTCCGGATTCAGGCCGGCTCTTTCCAGATAAATGTCGTCCGCATCTTCGACAAGGTCTGCAGTGCTGAAGAATTCCCCGTTCTGTTGCACACGTACCGTGTAGGCAAAGTGCGCATGCACACCTGAGTTGCGCATAATTTCGTAGGAAAAGACATGGCGGACTTTTGACTTGTCTGCCCAGTTGGTCAGCAGGTCGATATCCTTGACGCGTTTCTCATCAGGGTTCCACCTGAATCGGTGGGTTTTATTGAAGTCTATATTAAAGCTTTTTTTGATAAATCCGCCAGTGGATTGGCCATGGCGGTTGAAGCGCACATTGTCATAGAGTTCACCAAGATAAAAAATAGCCCCACGGGTGCCCGTAATGGTTTCTGCTGCCGCGGGATTTTGCAAAAATAGTTCTACGACTGGAAGTTTTGTTTGCACCGAAGGGTCAATGGCGACAGTTCCCACATAACGGTGGGAGTCCGTCGTTGAAGAGTATGGCGGCTCGATGGTTTCAAAGCCTGCATCATCGGTTGCTTTGAATCGCCAGCGGATCATTTCACCACTACTGAATGAAGCAGCAGGGACCGAGGCAGTGTAGATGCCTGATCCTGGCTCGGTTTCTACCATTGGTAGGGTTGATTCATTGCCGAACATCACACGATAGATGAGCTGTATGCTGGATACTGATGAGTTCACTCCAATGACCTCGGCAGTGATGGTCAGGTCGCTATCTGATGCGGGGCGGTCAGGTTTGTCTGTATAATCTACAAATATAGGACCGGATCCACTACCAGCAGAATTTGGAGATCCTGGGCTTGGTGTATCAAAAAACCCCCTGAGTTTTGTTCCCTTGTCTTGAATTTCCGCAATTAATTCCGGCTTGATCAGAAAATCCGACCCTCCCCTTGAGGAGTTCATACCGTGGATTGCCAGCACATTGCTGCCATCCTGAATCAGTTGGGCAAACTCCGTGATATCATATGTGGTGGCACTAGCAACAATCTGGGTATCAGATCTTCCTGAGCGGATGGCCTTGGAGTTCCAAGATACTGGATCCGGGGAATTGTAGTCTGCCACCTTTGTGCCGTTAATGTAAATCGCGTAACCATCGTCAATTTTGGTTTTCAGTGTGAGTTTTTCGATTTCCCGATCTGTTGCGTTGAAATCAAATGCAAAGCGGAAGAAGCCGGAGGAATTTTGATTTTGCATCGAATTTCTGATGTCCGTTCTTACTAGGGAGGTGAGGGCTCCACCCGGTGATTCCCACCCGAAACCTGAGGT
>CALCSP010000726.1 GCA_937893785.1 uncultured Verrucomicrobiales bacterium | reverse complement strand
GTCCTGACGGCGAGCCTCTTCCTCCACGCAATCCGAAACCCGGTAGCGACAACTGCCCGGACCCGTGCGAGCCATGTAAATGGGAGCCGTGTGAGCCACCCCCGGCAGCAATCACGGGAAGCTCTTTCACTTTCACCTCTGCTTGCGGGGAAGGTGAGAACAATGAAATCAAGCAAGTCAACTACAACCTTCCCGGCGGCGGTGATCTTCAGAGTTCCCTCCAGGGCCTTGCCGATCAGAACAAGTTGATCATGGAAATGCTCCAGCAGCATTTGCTCTGGAAGACACCCGTTTGCCCCGAGGAAAAACCAGAGCTAAAGGGTGACATGCGAACTATCTCCTTTGTTTCTGATGAAACGTCTCCTTATGGGAAGTCTCGTCTTCGTAAGCGTTTGCGGTATCGGAGCGAGTCTGGCCTCGGACTCGGGGAAGTCATCGACCACTGGAAAGACTTCAACTGGAGCGCCGGTCCAGTATGCGTTAAGCACACAGGATCTAGTTGGGGGTCTCCTCAAGTCTGGGCCGCTTCAGAGTCTGAGGGAAAACGGGTCTTACTCCACGCTGCTAGAGAGGCGGGCGTTGATCCGGATCAAGTTGGTAAATGGCTCATTGGCGGCAGTGATAACGCCCGATACGGGGTGCCCGGCACGATGAGAGTCAACACGAAGGGTGGTTACTACTGGATAACAGCCCGTGACGGTGAAGACGGAATGCCACTTGTTGGCAAAATCGGGTAAGCCTCCGACCTCGACGTCGGGGGCCGACAAAAAATATTCGAAGTGCTATTTATTGCCTGTACTGCTTTTTTCTTATGGCGGGAGACCTAAACGCCAAAAGAGTCATCATCAACTATCAAGGTGGCTCTTTTGAAATGGCGCTGGGCAACTTGAAGGGGCTTCTTGGCGAATCATTCGCCTCGGACGCAACTAAAGGAGTTGAAACGACAACCAGCGTCAAGACCCACCAACGCACACGCGTCATCGGTGGCGGCTCTAAAACGATCAATTCATACTCCTACGACTATCTGAAATTTCCAGGAGCCGCTAATGGGCAATCCGCTGGCGGCGAGGAAGTCGCCGTCTGGTGGGAAGGCTCTAATGGCAAGTGGATCTCACGCGTTGCAGGGCCCTTATGGCGATTCAGCGATTACCTGAGCAAAACCTCAGAGATCAACGTCTGGTTCAAGAACGCAGGCGGCAAAACCTTCGGCCCTTACAACAAAAACGCATGACTGTAATTCCAATCGAGAAGTGCACCCCTACCGGCAAAGACTGGTCAATCTGGTGCATTCCTGCCAATTTCAACTACTTCGTCAACACTGACCTGGTGGCTGACGTTGAAGAGGGCACTACCAATTCAGAATCCAGTGTTAAACAACACGAACGACGGTTGTACTACAACGACATCATCAAGGTGAACGTTGATGGCCATCCACGGCAGTACATGACGGATCCCGGCCGTAAGGTTGGTGCCGCTCTGCCCGGTTTTTCATTCATCCTTGATGACGGAACCGAGAAGCGCCAATTCACGACCAATGCGGACGTGAAAGATCTTCATGCCTACCTCCTGGGCGATCTGAAGAAAAAAACCAAGCTCTACACGAATGGAGCTCGTTACACCATCACGCCGGATGACGGTGATTGATCCGGTTGCCCCCTATTACCAGGATTGGCGACTTGTAGGGGAGAAAACGTTCACGCCCGATGATCTGGAGACAGTCATCGGGTCTTTTTCTATGGGCGAGAACCATGACACCATCTGGGTCAGGGTCACGCAGCTGAATGGGCAAGTGAATTCCCCGTGGGCTTATGGAATCCTGTCGTGGAAGACATCCAACGGATACGAGCTGGGATCGACAAAAGCCTATGGGGAGACAGACTCTGAAGTATTCAGACTCGGAATTGGACGGCCTCCATATGAGCGGAATGGGAGCATCACATTCGATCCACGAGGATTCAATCTCGGGTGGCTACGAGCCGGTTACCCGTGGTCGCTCCGTTTTCAGGCCGCATCGGGCACCACGAGTGGTGGCGGTGGCGGTCAGCGTGCTGGCGCCGTCATTAATAGCTTTGTCGATACTTCAGATAGCGGTTTATCTCTCGTCCGCGTCAACTTCCCATGACCGATCCGGTAATCCTGCTCGGAACACAGAGCAACGGTGAGACATTACCAGTACAAGTCAATGAATACGGGCAACTCGTGGCCCAGGGGCTGGAGGGCGCCAAAGGTGACCAGGGTGACCAAGGTCCACCCGGGGAACCCGGTGCTGATGGAGCGCCTGGAGCTCCAGGCGCTCCAGGCGCTCCAGGCGAAAACGGGATTGGAGTCCCTATCCCTCTTGGAAATGAAGGCGACTATTTGCGCGTCATTGATGGAGCCACTGCTTGGGATGAAGGAGATGGTGGTGGTGGAGGAATTCCGGATCCTTCAGAACTGCCGGATGGAATGACCCTTCGCACCAAAGACGGTGCAGCGATCTGGACATATGACGACTTCAGCCCATATCAGAAGTGGAGCACCACGCCGTTTTTTAAATGCGCTCCATACGCCAATTGGGATGGCGGGCATCCCTTGCGATATTTATTCGACGGGAATACCGACAGCATGACGTACCTGGACGGTGGCGTTGGGTACGAAGAGGGATTCCAACTCATATTCCCTTTTGAAGTCACGATCGACACGTTCATTTTTTATGCCTACACATGGAACTCTGGAGATTATGTCGAATACTCCTGCCAAGGCATAACTCATAGGCTTGAAACAGGTAACACCGGAGGAGTAATACCGATGATCTTTTCCCGCTTGACAAATATGACCGTCAACCCATACACGCCTTTGAGTATCAAGTCAAATCTGCCGCAAATGTGGATGACAGGTATATCTATTAATAACTACATGCTGCTTGATATGCCCGTATGGAATCGAGCTATCCAAGATTTCATCATAGCGCATAAACCGGACGAGAAAATACCACCGCCAGTAGGACCCGACAACTAAAAGTTCAGAGAATTTGTTATCAGCTTATCCATACTCGTTTCGAGTACGGATATTGATTCTTTGCCATATATACAAGGCTGGACGCGGCCAATAAATACGGTGTGGCGGGGGTTGAGAGCCCCCTTACCACCAGCCGGACGCGCTTCACGCCCATGAAAAACACTGTAAGGGCCTTGAGTCCTACACTTTGCGTACCTGTGTCTACAGCAGGTAAGCCCAGTCACAGCCAGCGATCTCAGTCACGTCCAGTCGGGCTCAACGCCCTACACGAGGCAAGACTGATCACCTCACTTTGTGAGTACTACGGCTGGACACTCGCCGCCGATGGCAACCTCTACAACCCAAACCCGATCCAGGCCCAGGGGGAGCGTGATGCCGCGTGACCTCAACACCTACCAACGATTCTGCGCTTGGTACGCCCAGCGCCAGCGACGTCTTCGAGCTTGGGACGCCTATCTACAGGCCCAGAGGAACAAACCGATACGACGGACCGGCCCTGCCCCCCAATGGCAGTCCGGACGTCCGTCCGAGCCTGGAGCGTCTCAATGAGAGGCTT
>CALCSP010000725.1 GCA_937893785.1 uncultured Verrucomicrobiales bacterium | reverse complement strand
ATGGGAAGCGTTGCGACAAGTGTTTTACCCTCGCCAGTGGCCATTTCTGCAATCATTCCTCGATGCAAACCCACACCACCAATCAACTGTTCATCAAAGTGGACCATGTCCCATGTCATGGGTTGATCACATACCGTGTAATTGAGCCCCACCATGCGTCTTGCTCCATTTTTAACAACGGCAAAAGCTTCGGGCATAATTTTCTCTAGATAAGCGGATTGCTCATCATGAACATCAACCAATCGCTCCAACTTTTTGCGCCTTGCCTGCTCCTCCAAGTCTCGGCGAGCCTGAAGCAATTCACTTTCAGCACCTTCTTGTTGATTGCCAGAAACAAGCTCCGCTTCCTTTTCTGCCCTCCATTGATCAATCTCGTCATCCACTTTTTGCTCCATGGCACGCAACTCGTCCTGCCAGTGCGCAGTTTTTGCTCGAAGTTGATCGTCCGTTAATGACTGTAATTCTTCCTCTATAACGTTAATTTTACGGACGAGAGGCCAGATCTTATTAATCTCACGCGTGTGTTTTGAACCAACTATTTTCTGGAGTAACCATTTAACCATCGTTGCCTATGCCTTTTGATAGAAGTGTTTAAGAGTCGTAAAAACCATTCAGTTTATCTATTGGAAAAACTGATCAATTAAGCGGAAAACTGGCTCCTGAAAACCTGAAATAAACGCGAAAACGGGGAAATTGCATTTATTTGCAAAAACATGACCATTGACCTTGCCTAGACGCGTGGAGCTTGAGTTGTTTTCACTCAATTAATTTTATCGGTGTCTTGCAAGAAATTCCTGTGCCAGTGACCTGTAATCAACCGCGCCTTGTCCTGAGCCATTATATTCAATAATCGCTTGCCCGTAACTTGGCGCTTCGCCAAGTCTGACCGAGCGACGGATAACCGTTTGATAAACTTCATCGGGGAAATGTTCTCGAACCTGTTCAACAACTTGTTTGGACAGGTTAGTTCGCCCGTCAAACATCGTCATGACAATTCCCTCAATGCGACCGTCAGGATTTGCACCGGACAGGCGTATTTGTTCCTGCACATGAACAATTTTGGCAAGCCCCTCAAGTCCAAAAAACTCACACTGTAGAGGAATAAGTAACTCGTCGGCTGCAGCAAGAGCCGATGTCATCAGCACGCCCAGGGAAGGGGGGCAATCCAAAAACACCCAGTCATAATCGGAGCTCTCCCTCAACCGAGAAAGCACAGATCTTAATCGTGTGAGATGATCCTCGGACTGAGCAAGTTCAACCTCGACACCTGCCAATTCCATATCAGAGGGAATGATAGAAAGGTTATCAAAGCGAGTGGAGAGGATTTTCGCACCGATCTCCGCGCGTCCAATCAGCACATCATATAGGCTAGCTTCCGGCTGTGGAGCAAATCCGAGCCCACTTGTGGCATTTGCCTGCGGGTCGAGGTCAATTAACAATACCTTTTCTTTTCCAAGTGCCGCAAGGCACGTGGATAAATTAATAGAGGTTGTGGTTTTTCCCACACCTCCTTTCTGATTGGCGATTGCTACAATCTTCATCAGGGTAAATACTACTCTCCTTTCACCAGCCTATAGGAAAAATCAAACGTCTGCTATAATTCTTACATTTCGCTAGGCATTCGTCTTGTATATTCATGCAATTACTAGAAAAAGATCTTCTTGAACTTGCAGGATGGCAGGTCGTGAAACAGGCAAGAACTCTTGTAGCGGCAGGATCTGTATCGAAGGCATTGATGGAGGTGAGAAATGACGGGAGTGTGCATTTTAAGGGTGAGGTGGTCGAAGGCAGGCGCCGCCATGTTGCTGTATTGATGGTGCACTCATTAGATAATGCGCAAAATCACTGCAATTGCCCAGTCGCAAGACGAGATGGCAAAATTTGCCCTCATTCCATTGCCGTTGCTTTATTTGCATTAAAGAATGAATTTCATAAAAACACAAAAAATAAAAAACAAGTAACTGAAGATCAACATGATGCAGAAGACTCAGATGGTTTGATAGAGGTTGTTCCGATTCCAGCCTTTGATTATGATTCTATTTTGGCAAGGTTCGATTTTCCTGTGGAATTTTACCCCGTTAATCAAGTCCGTGATTGGAAAGCGGAAGTTAATGCGGGCGTTTTAAAGAATATCGCGGGGCTCGGACTTGCCAACAATGATAGCCCTAAATTTGCTTCATTAGATAAATCAGCATTTCTTAACCTGCTATCTGCATTCAGGGGAAATTGTTGGCCGACTTCGTATTTGAAGGAATCTAAAGGCGTATGGAAATCGATCAGAGTGTGCTCAATGGCGACTAGAATTCCCATTGTTGTATCCACTGTTCTTGATAAACCTGAATTGGCTCAGATTGAAATTCAATCCATCAAAGATGGTGGAATTATTGCAGATGGAGCCAACTGCTGGATCTTAAGAATTTCAGATCAGATTGCCATTCCCACCAATCTTTCTCAAATCACCCCTTCATTATTCAATGATGTAGAGCCATTATTCAATAGCCCACCTGGTGAGACGAGCATTCAAATTGAATTATCCAAGTTGAGATCAGAAGCGGAAACACTCTTTGACGTGTTCCACATGGAATGTTCAGGGCAATTAACATTAAGGGACTTACTACAAAAACACACAGGGGTGCCAAATGTCTCAATGAGTGTTGAGGGCTCTCTACGCCAACTAAACATTATCGTTAAATTTACTTACCAGAAGGATGAGCAACCAAATCCTGAGATTGAATTTCGGGCATTGGAATCTTTACCCGAAATCAAACTACAAGAGGTTTCAGGTAAATCTTCGGGCACCGTAAAACAATTCAGCGGCATTCTTCAGGGACAGGATTCCATCCTGAATTTCTAT
>CALCSP010000724.1 GCA_937893785.1 uncultured Verrucomicrobiales bacterium | reverse complement strand
TTCAAAGATTTTGGCAATACCGGGGGATCGTTGACATGGGTATTGAACAAGGACGGTTTCTGGTGGTGCAACTTTGCACTCTATGGAGCTAACAATTACAAGACATTTCTAGTCAAGTATGATGAGCAATGGCGGGAATTGGCACGCTGGACCTATCCAGCGAAGGTCATCAACCAAATCGGTCGTCACAGTTTATCGGGTGGAATTTGGCGCGGGGAGCAATTGTGGACGACCGGCCACGATAATCCGGTGGCCTTTCGTTTGGGCTTACCCAAGGAAGGCAGTGAACTGGAATATCTGGGTCAGCACGCAGTTCCCTTTACTGGACAAGGCCTGACCAATGATCCAGTAAGTGGAGGGCTAGTTGGGATCAACCGAGCCAAAAAGCAGGTCATTTTTTCCGACCCGAGGAGCGAACCGGTTCGTTTGCGGGTCTTGTGCTATAACATCCATCATGCTGAAGGAGTCGATGGCAAACTGGATGTCCCACGCATTGCCAGAGTCATTTTATCGGTGAACCCGGACCTTGTAGCTCTGCAGGAAGTGGATCAGAATACCAAGCGCACCCGAAAAGTGGATCAGGTAGCTGAATTAGCACGATTGACAAAGATGAACAGTGCTTTTGGAGCCAATATCGAATTCCAAGGTGGCAAGTATGGCAACGCCATCCTCTCCCGCTTTCCCATTACCCACCATAAGAATCATCACTTGCCGAATGTGAACTCAGGGGAACAGCGGGGAATGCTTGAGTCGTTAATCAAGACTTCAGCAAAAGATACCATTTTGTTCCAGGTAACGCACTTGGATCACCGGCGACCAGACCAAGAACGTCTTGCATCTGCAAAATTCATCAATCATTTGATAGGTAATCGCGACAACGTGCCGGCCATTTTGGCCGGGGATTTTAATGCTGTGCCCGGCAGCCGCACCTTAAAGGAATTCGGTAAATTATGGATGCGCACCAATCCGGAAGTGATTCCAACCGTTCCAGTAACCAAGCCTATGCGCCAGATTGATTATATTCTGGTGCGACCGAAAGACCGGTGGAAGTTAGTTAACGCTCAGGTCTTGGATGAACCCGTAGCTTCCGATCACCGGGCGATTTTTGCTGTCATTGAGCTGAACGAATAGAATGCGATGCTTTCTGCTGCCGCTTCTTAAGAAGCTTGCCCGTAACGGAAGCCAACTTAAATGTTTCACCTGTCGAATTTTTGATGACGAGAATATTTCCCTCAAGCTTCAGAGAAGAAATAATATTCCACTGAACGTCCCTCTCGAGGCGGGGGTCAACCTCTCCTCTATAATAAGACATGGGAATCTTCGTTTTCCAAAGAACCTTGTTCTTACTAATGTCTGTTGCCCATACCGTATGCCTGTGACTCTCATACCTAACATTGCCATGAATCAAGGGGCGCGGGTCCGCAATCTTACCTAAGGCAGAAGAAACTGGTAAAAGCGTGAAAAGAATAAGAATAAGCGCTTGGATGCTTTTGTTCATACCTCAAAAACGCTTAAAGGGAGTAACTTCTTAGATTGTTTTGAACGGCTGAAAGTTCTTGAGACCGGGTATTGGCGAGCTGGCGAATGTACAATGAGACCTCAAGGACAATCACTCCAAACCCACTGCTTCAGAGATCACAGAACCCTACTTGCGCTTATTCCAGAGAATTTGAGTGCCCTCTTTTCCGGGAACGACAATCTCCAGATCGCCATCATCATCAAGATCGGCGGTGACAATGTGCAATCCAATACCCGCTCCCTTGGCAGCAACGTGCTTACCAAAGGCCTTGAACTCTTTATCCCAAGTGTAATACATCACAACCGGGACGTCGTCGGCACCCGGATCCCGACCGTTGTGCCCATAAACGCGCTTTCCTGTAATTAGTTCGTCGACGCCGTCGCCATCCAAATCTGCAAAGTGAAGCGCATGGGCCTGACTGAACGAATCGTCGATCTTGACTTCGTCATAAAGAAAGCTGCCTTTGTCGTCCACGCCCTTGCTAAGCCATGCAAAGACGCCGTAATCATGCCCATTTCCCCAAAGCAGATCATTCTTGCCATCGCCGTTAACGTCGCGAATAAGCACCGGGCAAGACAGACTCTTGGTCCAGTTTTTGTGAAATCTCCATGGACCTGCATAGGGATCGCCCTCGGGTCTCTCATACCATCCCGTACCGATCACAATGTCATTTCGACCATCATTATTCAGATCACCAAACCCAATCCCATGGCCACTCTGGGGGCCAATCGTGTGACCTTTAAAATTTCCCTGTTCATCCTGATACCAGACAATCATGGGAGCCTTCTTGTTCCACTGGTTGGCAATCCATTCACGCTTGCCATCACCGTCAATATCAATGAACTGACAGAGTTCATTAGTCTTCTGCTTGGTATCAATCAGCAGGTTCTGCTTCCATAACAAGCCCTTTTTGAGGCCTTTCTCTCCCGGGTTCTTATACCAGTTCACTTCAGGAAGCCAAAAACTGTTCGAAACAACGTCAATCCAGCCATCGCCATCGACGTCGTAAGCATGCTCGCCATTAGAGTGTGCGTAACCACCCTTGTCTTCAATGATACGCAATGACCTCGGCACCCAAGCTCCAGACTTACCAGGATTGCGGTACCAGTTACGACCAGCGGAAATATCGAGCTTGCCGTCCTTGTCATAATCCGCAACAGCAATACCTTCGTTCGCATCAACGGCCAATAACTGCGTCTCAAATTCTACCGGATGTGCGCCAAACAGAGCGGGAACGACAGCCAGACTCAACGCGAAAATTGCAATATGTTTCATTTCTTGTTCCTTATCTTTAGGAAGGTTTTTTCTTACAGAGCCAGCAGTAAAACGCTAATTCGATGAACTTCCACCGTTCATTGCTAGCATGAAAGAGTATTAGGTGAAAAAAAGACTCAAGGCAACACAAACGGCTTTAAGATCAAGCCAGATTTTTGAGCTCAACGAATAATCAATTTCTAAGGAGATTAGAGTAATCGCTCGACTTGTGATTAGGCTTGCGACACTGAGCCAAAAATCCACCAGTGTGCCTTAAGGAAAAGGACGGCGCCGTTCCGGTTGCAATGACTTGGCTGGCTTGGCCGCGTTATATTGGATTGCACCGATATCCCAGTTGCCGGTTTTGGGCAATGGGCGCCCGTTAAAATCCGTTTTATAGAAATCGCTGAGATTGATCGCTTGACCACGCAATGGGCTCTCTGCCTTGAGGCGGTAATCCTGCTTCTCAAGGTCGACAAGACCAGGATCGCCGCTACCCGCCTGATTGCTATCCCCCTTGTATTTAGTGCCCGGGGATTTGTATTTGGAATACCAGTTAGCTGTTTTCAAGGCGCCGCCTGATCGGTTTCCGGTATAAGGAGAGGACGAATAGATAAACAGGTTGTTCCTGAAATGGGCCCCTGACGGTTTACCAACTGGGTTTCCACCCCGGACATCGAGGCGAGCGCAGGCATTTTGAGCCCTGCCGAATCCATTGTATCGGGCTATCGTATTGTTATCGAAATAGATACCGGTACATGGCGCCAACATGAACAGCCATGACTGTCCATCGTAGCACACATTGAAGGACACTCTCCAGTTATGGATTTCCTGTCGATATCTTGGCCAATCGTAATCCCAGCTGGACTCAATGAACCCAGCATTGCCTTCCGAGTAGTTATGATGAATGTAAATGTTTTTCTTATGATACCTGCCGCAATCTATTTCGATAGCGCCTCCATCTGAACCCCATGGACTGTCTTTAGTCCCAAAGTTCTTGATGGTGTTGTAGGACACTTCCTGATTGCCGATATTTAAATGTATCCCCATCGGTCCCCAGCTGCTTTTTGACGTTCGCCACAATGCATAACTGGGACCATCAAGGTAATTCTTTGTGATCAAGGTATGCTCGCCAGCTGACATGATACCCTGTCCGGTATTGATAAATTCATTATTTCGGATAATACAATGATCCGCCCCGCGCTCAATACGAAGTGCAGCCAGTCTCGTCATGATGATCATCCCCGAGACATACTCCCCCGGCGTATCGTGAAAATGCAGGTTTTCTACAATGATGTAGTCACCGCCAAGGATGATCGCATTGCCGCTGGCATCACGGGTAGTGGGATTGGTAAATTTTGGAAGCGCGCCCTCTCCATAAGCAGTCAGTCGAATCGGCTTGACCGCTGTGCCTGATTCACTGATTCGAATGTTCCCTGAGAAGGCAGACCCCTTCTTGAAGTGAACGACATCTCCCGCCGCCAGTGAAGCTGACTGCGCTTTCCTATGCGACTTCCACGGCCTGTGTATTGAGAGACCATCATTACTATCTGATCCGTCGACTGAATCGATGTAATAATCAGCAGCAGCACAATGCCCGCTCAGGGCGCAAAGAAAGAAGGAAATTAAGGGTATCAACGGCTTCATATTATTTCTTTCTCGATTTTTTCTTCTTTATCCCGGCAGCCTTGCGAATGCCGGTCACTCGCCCATAGTCAATCTTTCCACCCTTCTTCGGATATGCGTTCAGCGCCGTCTGCAAACTCTTTCGATCAACGCTTAGTTCTGCCCTCTCGCTCAGAGGGTTCTCTTCGCGAACGTCATTAATGACGTCGAAAAAACGACCGTCCCGATAAAGCTTGTAGCGCTTGTTCCGTGCCCAAGCCACCTCCCAATGGGAATACATGGTATCGAATTTCTTCGAGAAAGGGCGAGGAAAGTAGTAGCCGTAAATCCACTCTCTCTTCTTGCCTTCCTTCCCCAGGCATTGAGGCCAGAAGCTCCACCCGTCTCCTTGGGTGATTTTCTTTGGCGGCAAATTCGCAGCCTCGACAATAGTCGGAAAAAGATCGGAAAAGCAGATCAGATCCTTGTTTACCTGACCGGCCGTGATGCTCCCCGGAAGATTCACGATCAACGGCACCTTGGTGCCATGATCGTGGGTGTAGCCCTTACCACCCTTGCGCTGCGTACCGAAAAAATCGAGGGTAAGGCTGGAGTTCGTTCCGTTGTCCGCCGTGAAGATCAGCAAGGTGTTCTCACGCAGCCCGAGCTCAATCAACGTGTCCTCAACCCGCCCGACGCAGTGATCCATGTAGGCCACCATATCAATAAAATTTTGCTGCTTATCTTTGCTCTTTAGGTTCTTGCTCCGTGGGGTAGGGTCGAAAGGATTGTGCGGCAGGTTCATTGGATAGTAAGCAAGAAACGGCTTATCCTTGTTTGTCTTGATGAAGTCGATCAGATAATCCGCGATGATCGTCGAGCCATAGTCATCCTCACCATGGTTGATGATATGGCCGTCATGCATCAGTGAGGGTTTCCAATAACGAGAGCGTTCGGTCCCCGGAATATTCCATACGCAATGCCGATCAAAGCCAGCTTCTTTTGGTGAGATACCGCCTTGGGTCGTCAACAATTGCCACTTCCCGGCCACGGCTGTGGCGTATCCCCGAGCTTTGAAATAGTTGGCGAAGGTGGGTTCACCCTTAGGGAACACCCCAAAATCCACGTAGTTGAAAACGTTCGACTTTCCGGTCATCAGATTCACGCGACTAGGCGTGCACAGGGGCGTCGAGTGACAGTGGTCGAAGCGCATGCCCTTCTCCGCGAGAGCATCGAGGCGGGGGGTCGAGAATTCCTTGCTACCATAGACGCTGAAACATTCATATCCGACGTCATCCGCCATAATGAGGACGACGTTGAGTTTTTGTGATGCCGCCTGAATCACAGAAGCAGTCTGTAGGACCACCGCAAACAATAGTGTTATGGCTTTATTTTTTGGCATTGTTTCGCAAAATAAATGAACTATGGAGATCAATTCCCAAGACTTTCCGGGTGTCAGAAGCCTAACAAGAACGAAGACTATCGGCAATAATTCTACACCAAAGATACCGTAAAGCGAATCACGGGGCTTGAGCCAATTGTCGGCAAAAAGTGTGGCATAGCATTATTAGAGTTCCATCTTTGAGAAAGCGTATTGAAGGTTCATAGAACGTGAGTGCTACTCATGCCACTTGAAGCCTATCTAAGAGTGTTACATGGTGAAATGCCGTAAAGTTTGCTCGTCACACACATCACAAAATCACTCGATCTGACGCAGAGTTTTCGGCCAGGGATCCTCGAAAATTTTGCCTTGTTTCCAAGCTACAATTTCCTCTTCACTACAAAAAGCAGACCGGAGGGCGCTGGCGAATTTCTCGCAAGCGTCAGGAAGGCCAATCAGAGTAAGCTCAGCATGGCGGTCACCAAATAAAGGATGGGAGGACTCCAGCCGCTGCTTCAAAAAATCAACCTCCTCAGGTAACAGCCTACCCTCCGCATTTTTCAGGATTTCAGACCGCCAGTATCCAGTGAGCTCGAGGGAAATTTGGCTGCCTGATTGTTGCCAAAGAAGAACATCAGCCGGTCGTGAGGCGAGCCATAGGTAACCTTTAGTACGATACAATCCAGTGCCTAGCTGGTTTTGCACCGTGTCATAAAGGCGTGCCGGATGAAAAGGACGAGGGTCACGGATAATAGTAGCTTCGACCTTCGAAGCGGTGGCGGCGCTGTTCGTGAGGCCGAGTTGCTCGGCCTTAATTTTGAGATCTGTCAATTTAGGCGCAGGAGTCGGATCGAGCTGTGATAAAAGCAAGCCAGCCTGTGCTGAAAGGCCAATACTTGCCTTGGGCTGGAGTTTCTGCAGGATGCGAACCTGCGTATCTACAACTGATTTTGAAACGGTATCGACCTTCGTCAAAATAATGATACTGGCAAAAGCAATCTGTTCAGCCAAGACCTCAGCCGCTTGAATCAGAGCAGGATCAACCTGCTCGCCGTCAACATAGACGTAGGTCTGCCACTTATTCAAAGGATTCTCGGAAGTCG
>CALCSP010000723.1 GCA_937893785.1 uncultured Verrucomicrobiales bacterium | reverse complement strand
CGACTCGTGCCCCCATCGGAAACGGCGAGTAATTCAGGCCACCCATCAAAGTCCAAGTCCAGAAAGCGGGAGGAGAAGGCCATCGACTCCCCCATTGGAGGCTCCATGAGAACGCCAGCTGCGGCTGTCACATCTTCAAAATGGCCCGGAGCCAGTGCTCCCCGGTTGCGCAACAATTTTGTATTTGAAGGGCTTCGAGTCAAATTTTGCTCGGCGCTACGCCACTCGTTCACGTGGATATCTAAAAACCCGTCGTTATCGTAGTCACCGAAGCTGGCACTGAAACCATAGTGGAGATCGGAGCCCAGCAGAGACGCCCCGCGCACTTGAGCCTCTTCGGAAAAGGACCCCTGTCCATCATTGATAAACAGGTAATACCGGTTTGAGCGCAAACTCGTGACATACAGGTCTTGATCTCCATCGTTGTCTATATCCGCCCACGCACATCCGTTAGTATGAACACTGGCGAGATGCCGGTGGCCGAATGTGCGTGTGGTCACGTCCTCGAAGGTGCCATCCCCCACGTTTCGATAGAGGAGGTCTGACTGACCGAGCCGGGTGAAGTATAAATCGGTCCAGCCATCGTTATCATAATCGACGGCTGCGGCTCCTCCTGCCATAAAGGCTTGAATGCCCATTAAGGGCACTCGATCAGAAGGATAGTGCTCATGAGTAAGGCCAGCTTGTGGAGCAACGTCCTCGAAGGAGCCTCCGAGGCATTTTTCGCCATGAGCCGCCAGCAGGCCAACTACCCAAAAAAGGAAACGAATTCTCATTTAACCATAGTAGGTCGACGGCATTTCAATCTGCCATTGCAAAGGAGGGCCTTCTTTGTAATCCGGTCATAGCGTTGTTACCGGCTTCTGACGGGAACCTAGCCAGTTGCAGCAGACCGTGATCTGGTCAGGTTGAGTCGCTTTCCAATATGCCATGCGGAAATCCTCCCGCGAATGCATTACCCACACTGAACATACCCCTTTGGCCTCCTAGCAAACCAGCACCGATGACCTGCCAGAGCAAACATCGAAGCATTATAGGAAGATCGCCCTATCTGACTGGCTCCCGAGCCACCTATTCTGTCAACTCGGGGCCATCTTAAGTGGTATCACATGATTGGGTGTCGAGAACGTAGTCCATCCTATTAACGAGCCCCTCAACCCGCAATGCACCGCTTTATAACGGTGTGCCACAAATAGTCCGTGGATCCCAATCGAACCTTATTCCAGAAAGTCCCTAGAAAGTCTCTGGTCGCCAATACCAAGGGCTAGCCCCGTTGCTCTTCTTTACCCACCAATGTCTTCACTCCTTGGATGCCGACCTTTCGACGCATCACGGCGGTTAACTCCAACAGCGTCAATCTGTGGATCATTAGCCATGTGAGCTTTGATCGTTCTCGCTCCGTTCAACCCCTAGTCCACGCCCCTAATATCCTCGCTCATTCCTCCTGACACGGAAATGGAAACAACTAAGTCGGAGGCCGCATGGATTAAGCGTTACCAATAGGCTGACTCTTGATACGTGAGCCCTGTTGCAGTATCGTGATAGTAGTTGTGAGTGCCTCCATTACTTGCCGCGTAGCTGTACAAAACGGTATCTGGCGTCACTTTCCACCCCATTGGTCCGGTCGCCTTTCCAATCCACGCGGCGTCCGCCGGTTGCCTCTCACTGAATGAGTTGAGCATCATTCCTGGGCGTGCAAAGCGTTTATCAAGAAAACGATTAAGCTCTCTCTCAGAGACTCGATAGAGCGCATAATGATCGAGAAAATCTTGCCGTAGAATAATCTCGGTGGCGGTCGGAGGGATAAGGTTCCGACCCCGCTCGGTCCACCAGATTGTACTTCTACTCTTATGTTTGGTGTGGGTGCCATAAATGAGGAACAAGATCAGCCCGATCGCCATCGGAATTCCGAAAATAGGAACGCCAATCTTCAACCAAAGTCCGCGGTTGGAAACCTTTGGCAGTGGGGGCGGATGAGCTTCAAACGGCACCCGGTAGCGCTACCACTTGCCCACTAAAAACCAATCGAAAATCAATCGGATCTTACTGCTTAGGTGCGATCTCTTCAGTGAGAACCAAACTCAGGCTTATTCCGACTACTAGCAGCAGAAATCCCACAGCCGACCGGAGGTTCCCCTCGATAAGATCGGGAGTACTACTGTCTCTGGACAAGCTACAAAGGGAAGACTCGGAACCACCCCCGTTACGGTGGCTGTTTCCGCAATTGCAACCAACCCGGCAACCATGAGGATTTTCCCGATCCCAAACCAGCTCGACTATTTGCTGCCGTTAGGGACGAACACCGCTAACCCTGTTTTCCATCGATCGCCAACAGCATGATCACGGCCGCGATTCCCAGCCTCCGGTCGAGCTGACCTTGGGTATCCATGCTGAAATCCAGACTGATCTTGCTGATGAAGGGGTTAAAGTTTCGAGTAAATACGGAAACGGGATTATTTCCTATCGTCCCATAATATCTCTGCGGCAATAACCAGCCCACCATCAGTCGCCGCAATAGAGCCAAAGCAACACTGTCTTCCTGAATGATACCGACCTCCTGTCCAGATGAATCCAGAATGACCCACTCATTCCGCAGCATGGATTTTAACCCCTTCCGTTTAAGGCTGCCCACCCGCACTCCTCCTTGCTGGGAATCATGCACATGATAGGTGGCACCTAGGTCGATGATTTGGTCAGTTCGGATCGTCAAGACCTCCGTGCCCATGTCTTCACCCGTGTATATCCGTATGTCCTCCTTTAGTTTAAAAGCCTTTTGCTTGGAGTATAACACTACATTGCCCGCCGGATCGAAAACATGAAACGCTCCGCCGAGCAGCTTGAACACCTTTCGACGAACCAAATAGCCAGGGTGCTGAAATGGGACCAGTGGAGGTGGCGCTTGAGAGCTCATAAGTGTTCAAGGGGTTTACCTAAATTCTGACAAAATTGAAAGCATCCTGAATAGTGTTTGGTCCTGCGCTTAAAACTCTGTGCGTTGTTTTTGTCATCAGTGACCCAAGCAAGGCCCTGCCTGAAACACCATCGTCCCGATCAACCTTCCACTGAAATAGATCCTGAAATTAAATGTGGGACTCGCTTAGCGACCGGAAGGGCTGGATGCTGTTTGCCGTGCCATGATCACCCTTGCTTTGGTTGCAT
>CALCSP010000722.1 GCA_937893785.1 uncultured Verrucomicrobiales bacterium | reverse complement strand
GCTCGCGTCGAAGAAAACTTCGTAGTTCCCATGTCTGCCTTCCAGTGCGCCTTGAAGATCGGTTGTGTATGGGAAAGGCTTGCCAATAGTTGAAGGGCCATGCTCTTCGGCGAGTTTCTTCAACTTCTCATTGCTGCGTCCGGTCAAGATAATGTTGGGCATGATTCGCTCACCGGATTCCAGAAGGATGCCTCCATCTTTGATGATTGCGCACAGCGAGCGTTCAAGGTGCTGGTTTGTGCCCATGCGCCCTGTGACGCCATTAAGTATAATGCCGACGTGATGTGTCATTTTTGTATATTGTTAAAAGAATGGATGATTGCGGAGAGGTATTGGTCCTGGTCTGAGCCCCACCAGCGGTTGGAAAAAATCTCTACTTCATGGTGACCTTTGAAGCCTGCCTCCATTACCGCTGCTGAAATCTTCTTCAGTTCAATGCAGCCTTCGCCCATCAGTGCCCGGTCATTGAGTAGGTCTGTGGTGGGTGTAATCCAGTCACAGATATGGAAGGCTGTCAGGTTTCCTGCCTTAGCGGCATGTTCAATTTCTTTCTCCAGGGTGGGGTCCCACCATGTATGATACACATCACATGCAATGCCGACATTGGGATGATTGTCGAGGGATTGGCAGAGCTGGGCTGCTTGTTGCATGCTGTTGATTGCTGAGCGGGTTTCTGCATACATCGGATGCAGTGGCTCTATGGCCAGAATCACTCCTGCCTGCTGTGCATGTTCAATGCATGCCGCAATGCCGTCTTGAATCTGCCCACGTGATTTTTCGAGTGATTGCTCTGCAAGTGCGCCGCAGACCAGGACGAGCGACGGTGCTCCGGCCTCAAAAGCCTCGTCAATCGCGCGATGGTTGTCATCAATGGCCGTTTGTCGGCCCAGTTGGGTTTCAGCGGGGAAGAATCCACCTCGTGCAAGTGAGACCACTTCGAGACCGGCGTCCCTTGCCTGATTTCCTAGATCGCGTGGGGAAGATGTTTCGAAATTGTATCTCCAAAAGGTAATGCCACTGACACCGGCAGCCGAATACTTGGTGATGCATTCCTCCGCAGACCATGGCTTGGTCGTTATGGTGTGAATGGCGAGTTTGTCCAAAATGTTATTCATTGGTGGTCGGGACGCAGTCAAAAAAACTGTAGTCTGAACCATCTGCAAGTTTTCCAATGTAGAGAGCTAGTTCCCGTGCGTGATAGTCGCCCCACATGGATGATTCGCCCCGGGGTATTTTGCTGCCCATTGGGATATGGTCCCATCCGTTGGGGCGATGATAAATGGAATGGAGGATGAGCCCCTGATGTGTTTCCGAATCGCTCAGGTAGGGGCTGTTGAATAGGCTTCTGGCAACAGTGAGGCCAGCTTGAAAATACTTTCTGCCATCTTCGCTTTCTTCACCGAGGTAGCGCCCCAGACGAAGAAGCCCCTGGGCTCCAATTGCGGCGGCGGAGCTGTCAACAGGCTCGTGCTCGTTAAATGGGTCGCTGTTCGTGTTCAGATAATCGCAGCCAAGTCCTGAAAGTCCGGGTGCGCCTGTGTCCCAGTATGGGATGCCGTCTTTTGGCGTGTTCTTGATAAAGAAGTCGCAGGTGGCACGAGCGGCTTTGAGAAATGCCGTGACGATGACATCACGCCCTCCATGTGGTGTGAGTTGTTCATCGCTGACTTCACGGATAAACTCGAGCTGCTCACTAAAGCCGAGCATTGCCCAGGCCAGCCCCCGTGTCCAGGTGCTGAACGCGCTGTAGCCCTGCTGGGTTGCGGGGCAGCGGAACTCCCCGGAAACCGTATTAAATACCGCTTCGTGAGTTGTTCTGCCCGGCTCTAAGTCATAGATATCCCGGTTCTCTCCGTAATAAATGGAATATTGAGCAGTGGCTCTTGCGTGCTTTACAAGGCGGCCGAGCAAGGAGATTTCTCGATCTCCCTCATCCATGAACCGGTGGCCAAGCAGATGCCCGAGTGCGAGTGATCGGCAGGAGCGAATGGTGTCCACAAACAGCGAATGGGGGCCGTTGAAGGAGTGAATAAATCCTCCGTCAGCGGTTTGTGTCCAGCGTTTGGCCTGAACGGCCGATGAAAGCTTAAGGGCGAGTTGATAAAATGCGTGCTCCCACTGACTGTCTCCGCATTTGCCGGATTCATATAGCCTGAGCAGGTTTCCGTATGTTGATACATTATTGAAGCCGTGGTCATGCACTCCAAAATGGCTCAGGTGTGGAGCCATTTTGGCGAGTGTTTGATTACGTGCAAATTCCAGAAACCATTCCTCTCCTGTCGCGTCGAACTGGAGGATGCCAGACCCAAACTCAAATCCCTGTGTCCATTCCGTCCAGCCCCGTGTGGCGTATTTCCCATCAATGGTAAACACCGGTGAGCCTTTAGAGTGGTCATAATCCCTTTCGATGAGTCTTATTTTTTCTCCAGATAGTGCCCAGAACCGGGACAGTTCCGGATGTAGCATGGAAGGGGCTAGGTCTTGTTCGGCTTGGAGCATGGCAGCAGAATAAATGGTTTAGAGGGTTCTATATTTTGCGGAGGTGGAAACCTCCATCGATCGGGATGACGTGTCCGGTGGTGAACGGGAAAGAGCCTGTCAGCAGAGCTGTCGCGGCCTTCCCAAGGTCGTCTCCGGTTCCCCACCGCGCGAGTGGGACAAGATCGCCGTTGGATAGGATGGTGTCGTATTTTTCCTTTGCAGCAGCAGTCATGTCTGACTCCATGATTCCGGGCTTTAGGTCGTTAACGAGGATATTGTGCTCGGCCAGTCGTGTTGCCCACACCGCCGTCGCCATTGACAAGCCAGCCTTCGAAATGCAGTAAGCGCCTCGGTTTGTTGAGACCGTGGTTGATGAGATTGAGGAGATATTGAGGATTTGGTAATGGGGCAGGCGCTTGGAGTCCGGATTTTTGATCAT
>CALCSP010000721.1 GCA_937893785.1 uncultured Verrucomicrobiales bacterium | reverse complement strand
GTGCTTTTTTTTGAGATAGAAAAACAACTAGACGCCAAACAGTTTGATCAACTGTGGCCTAAAAAGACTTTCCGCCCACCTTGCAGGAAAACTAGAAATCAAACTTGTTATCAGGATTATCCAAGTTGTCGTAGCGGTTGGACTTGGCATCCGTCTCAAGAACCAATTTAGCGTCTGGTAACGCCTTACGCAGTTGGCTCAGACCATCCGGTGTGATTTTTGTTTTCCAGGCATAGACAGCCTTCAGTTTTCGATGCTTGGCCAAGACCGGCAGTATGGCATCCGTAACTTCAGTACCATACAGGTTCAGATTTTCCAAATAACGCAGCCCTGACAGGTGGGCGATGCCTTTGTCCGTAATCTGGGTACGACTCAGATTGAGGTGAGTGAGACGAGCCAGCTTTCCAATATGTTTGAGTCCATCATCTGTGACCTTAGTCCTACTGAGATCAACCTCCACCACATTGGGAGCAATGTGCAAAATCTGCTCAATCTCCTTGTCTGTTGTCTTATGATAAGTTGAAATCCATTCCACGACGAGTTGCTGTGGCAAATTGACTGCAAGTTGACTGACTGTGGCTCCTAGTCCCTCAAGGTGCACAACTCCATCAGCATTTGGTTCGCGCATCGGCATAGCCATCACCTTGGCAACATCCAGATCAGCAGGAATCGATCCAATGCCTTGGCCACTACCGCTACTGAACCGAGCTCCATCATCAATCCACTTCTTTATAAGCGCAATTTCCTTCGCCGACAAAGGGCCTCCGTCATCTGTCGGAGGCATGAGTTCATCATCCGTCTTTGGCAGTGAAACCCTAACATATAATTCGCTACTGGAAGCGTCGCCTGGTTCCAATACACCTCCCGCACGGATTCCGCCCGGGGTATCAAGGGCAAGGCCTGCCTTTGGTTTCTTGTCAGTCTCTTTTTTCTTAGCCGTATGACATGAATTGCACTTGGAAGAAAGAATCGGGGCAATTTGTTTCTTGTAATCGATCTCTTGCCCCGGAGCCGCTACCACGGAAAGAAACCAAAGTGCAGGGAAAAAAAACTTGGAACTCATAAACAATATTTTTGTGCAAAAAAAGGGGGACACGATATCACGTGTCCCCCCGTAGAGAGAATGATGCTTACGCAAAGATTTCCTTAACCGGCTTGGACTCATCACCAATGGTGAAAGGCCTTCCTGAAGGTGATGTAACAACCCGCTCAGTCGGCAGACCAACAGCGTGACCGATTGTGGCATTGAACATGCCTGGTGTTACGATTCCCTCCTTCACGGTATGCGCCTTGCGGTCAGTTTCGCCGTAAACGAATCCTCCTTTTACGCCACCACCGGCCATCAGGGTAGTGAAGGCGCGCGGGAAGTGATCCCGGCCTGTATTACCGTTAATGTCTGGGGTGCGGCCAAACTCCGTACCAAGCGCAACAAGTGTGCTATCAAGCATTCCTCGACGCTCCAGATCGGAAATCAATCCGGCCAATGCTTGGTCAAGGATCTGACACCGCGCCTCAACAGCAACGAAATTATCATTGTGTGTGTCCCAACCACCCAGGTTAACCTCCACAAAGCGAACTTGATGCTCAACGAGACGACGGGCAAGTAGGCAACCCTGTCCAAAGCTGTTGTTGCCGTAAAAGTCACGCACCTTGTTGTCTTCATGCTTAATGTCAAAAGCCTTCAAGTCCTCACTGGTCATGAGCTTAATCGCCTCATCATAAAGACCATGGTATGTCTTGATCTGCTTCTGCTTAAAGCGCCCATGGAATTCGGCATTCATCTTGTCAGCCAGTGAAAGCCTGCGTTCAAAAGAATCCTGACTCACAGAATGAGCCCGCTTGGAATCCTTTAGTCCGGAGTTTGCGTTACCAAGAGGCACGCCTCCGTATTTTGCACCCATAAAGCCCCCGGTGGCATTCTCCGATGAACCGCCAATGGAAACAAAACCGGGAATGGTGGTGTTACGACGTCCCGAAAGACGCATGACCCAAGCACCAAGTGATGGGTGAACAATGGTTCCCCGCGGTGCATAACTACGGTGAAGCAGATACTGACCCTGCTCATGAGCACCCTGATTGCTGCGCATTCCACGGAAAAGCGTGATGTGTTTCATGACAGCAGCAGTCTTCGGCAGGAAACCGGAGATTTGAACATTGTCCGCACTTGTATCAATAACGGGTGTCGGACCCTGCACATCCTTGTTTTCTGGCTTGGGATCAAAAGTGTCCAGATGGCTCATTCCACCCGACATATTAAGATAAATAACACTTTTAGCCGCACGCGGGCGCATTGGGGGAGCCGCTCCGAAAAGGTTACTGGTACCCACTGCTGCGCCAAGCATAGGCAGGACGCTGACCCCAAGGTAACTGTGGGCAGCACCAATCATGAACTGTCGACGGCTTACTTCGTCGCCTTTTTGGAATAAGTTATTATCTGACATGGTTTCTGGAGTTAGATGTTTGTTTTGTTAATTGGATGGATCGGCAAAAGCCGGGACATAGTTAAAAGGATTCAGAGCTTACTGAATGAACATAAACTCTGCAGTGGAGATCAGTGCAGCAACCGCATTACGCACGGCTGCGCCACGGTCCATCTTGAATTCGTTAAGGAATATTTCCTTCTCCTCAGGGGATGGCCTGCGAGAGAGGATACTAATGAAGATACGGTCAATTTTCTCTGCGTCTGTTGTGGCATCATTGACTACCTTGAAGATTTTTGAGCTGCCATTGCTGGTAATCTGCTTTTCAACATGCCCGTTGAGAATGGATAAGACCTGCGTCACATCAGAATCCTTACTGGCATTTTCAATCACCTCACGGTCTGATTGCCCAAACTGACGAAGGAAGTGCCCGTTAGGCATCGGAGAGCTTAACTCAGAAGCCCTCATCTCCTGTCCATACTTTCGCGCATTCTGGGCCATCATCATCTCCATTTGCATCTGCCCACCTGCCTTTGCTCCACCACCTTTATCATTCTTGATCTGCTTGTGAAGATTCTCGGCATATTTCCAGACAGCTGCGGGAGACTTGATGGCCATCGCTTCATTATAGATATCCTGCATTGTTTTCTTGCCGACCAGCACAGGACGGTTACGGAACATAATGGTACCTCCACTGTAGCCGTTGCCCTTACGGCTATCAGGATCATCCACTTTAAGTGTCAGAAAAGAATCCCAAACCTGCTCAGCACTCAACCGCTTGAGCTGTCGGCCATTAAAATTGTAAGGCGAACGCTCAGGGTGCTGAACGGGACTTGGCCCAAGCTGAAATGTGTAGGTATAGAAAAGCACTTTCTGGAAAGCCTTGAGGTCATAATTCAAATCAACCAACAACTCCTCCAGATAAGACATCAAGGCAGGGTTCGACGGAGCAGCACCCGCACTGAAATTGTCCAGCGGCTCAAAAATACCTGTTCCCATAACCCGCTTCCACATGCGATTAGCTATCACTTTTGTAAATCGAGGGTTCTGTGGGCTCACGATCCAGTCTGCAAATTCCTGGCGAGCTTCTCCGGCATCCTTTGCTTTGGATTTGAGACTAACCCGGACACTCTTACCGAAACCAGAAAGGGACTTTGCACCAATCCGCTCTCCCGGCTTTCCATCACGATATTTGTAATCTTTAGGTAATTTAATGCTGCCATCACCCGCGTCAGCAACTGAGAAGTCAAAGACCGCGTAGCGGATCAACCGTGAAACATCGCGCAACTCACGATCAACCCCATCTTCATCCTCCTTGTCCGACAAATAACTCGAGAAAGCATCCCGTTCTCCAATCTTCATGCCGTTGGTGAAAGCAGCCATCTCGTAAAATTCCATCTGCTTCCATGAATCAAATGGGTGGTTATGGCATTGCGCACACTCGATGCGAGTACCAAGAAAAATCCGCGTGGTATTCGCCATATTGTCCTTCAACATGCCCTTGTCACGCATGTAATAACCTACGGCTCCGTTCTGCCAACCACCGCCTGTGGCAGCAATCAACTCGTGAACCATCTGGTTGTAGGGCTTATCCGCAGCAATAGCATCCTTAATCCACTTAATGTATGGAGCACCTGATGTGTCCTGAAACGTGTCCGTGGCACGCAGTAAATCAGCCCACCAGTTGAACATGTGCATATTGTAGCCATAGGAACCTACCAAGGTATCAATCAAATCAACACGCTTGGTGCTCTTCTCGCTGTCCAAGAAAGCGATCGCTTCATCATAACTGGGTATCCGACCGATAGCTGTCAGGTAGCTACGCCGTAAAAATTCAGCATCCGTGGATTTTGGCAGTGGGCGAGTTTGCTTCCTTCTAAACTCGGCACCAACCAGCTTGTCCACCTTCTTCGCTGCTGCCAGCTGGAATTCCTTGGACTGGTTAGGCGGTACTTGACCGGGCCTGAGACCAAGTTGGGCACTGGCACTGCCAGAAGTGAACAAGGCAATTATAATCGCCGCTATATTGAGGGCAAACAGCTGCTTCATGAGGGTAAGTATAGCTTAAATAGTGCATTCTGGACAACAGAAAAGTCGAATCCAGTTACCCGGCTCTAACACAGGGATTGCGTGGCATTCCTGCCTATTGATTGCGCGCCAATAAAAACCTATTAAACATTGTATTTCAATTACTTAAGGGAAAATACAGTCATTAAAAGTAGGCTTAAATCCTGTAGAATTTCAGCCTCACTTTAAGCCGCGCCTGTTTTTTTTTTTATAAATAAGACGCTATTCCATCAGTTGATTCGATTTTTGCGGCCAAGAAATGGTAATTTCCAGCCCCCATCTCCTGCAACGCGAATATCACGTCGCTGAAAACCGAGCCAGGCCAAAACAGTCCAGATTATCGCGAAAGCCAGAAGGCCCATTAACGGTTTGATCTCCAAGCCACTCATGGCATTTGTCTGGAAATAGGTTAAAGGCGAGAATTTCGCCGCTAGCTTCAGTTCCATGATCGCCTTGGCAAGATTCGTAAGGATTTCACCAGCGAGAACAATGAAACCAGCAGTCATCGCAGCAGTCACCCTAGAAGGCATCGTCATACTCAGGGCAAGCGATAGTGTCAGGAAAAAGGTTCCCACAGCCAGCACCGAAATATAAGGAAGCAGAATTTGACCAGGAGGGAAATTAAGAGATTCCGCCCGCAAAACCCCAAGCCACAAGCCAAACCAGGCAAGTAGCAGAATGGCAACCATTGTCAAAAAGGTAGCGGCCAACCTGCCTAAAAAAACCGATGATCGACCGGCGGGATGGGCAAGCAGAAAATCTAGGATGCCACGTTCCTCATCACTGGCCAGCATGCCACTACCAACCACGGACGCAAAAATACCAAGGATGACCGGCAAGAAGGCAAAATAGCGCAAAGCCAGAAATCCCTGAGGGGTAAAAAGGTCCTCGGCCTGCTCACCTCCGATAAAGCTTTTAACCAAGGGCTTTAAACCCTGTATGACCGGCCTGAGCTGGCGTTCATTTTCAGCCACTAGATCATAAAAGGGGGTGGTGATCAGTCCCAGTAGCATGAGAGGAATCCCCCAACCCAGAACAGTCCAGCGCAGCCTCCATGCGGAAAAACGAAAAATAGTCCAGAACGATCTCATGAAGGTAAAATTGCCGATACTTGTTTCTCTTTTCCCGGATAATGAGCGTGGAATACCTCCTCCAGTCCACATTGTCGGGTCTCGAGAGTTGCCACTGGATAAGCGGCTAGCCATTTAACCAATCCGTCCATGTTTTCGCTAACGGCAAACTCCAGCAAGCGACCGTCATCCTCAAAAGCAAGCAATGTCACCCCCGATAACTCGGCAAGCTGGGCCTTTTCAGGAGGCACTGGACATGTAAAGCGCACCCGTACCTCGACTTTTCCTCGAGCTGATAATGCCGAGGTGTCCGACACCTCAACAATACTTCCGTCCCTAATTATTGCCACGCGCCCGGCAACAGCCTGCACTTCCGATAAAACATGCGAAGAGAAAAAAACCGTGGCTCCTCCATGCTGGACCTCTGCCACCAAATCCATTACTGTTTGCTGAACAAGAGGATCAAGTCCGCTTGTAGGTTCATCGAGAAGTAATAGTTCAGGTTCATGCATAAATGCTGAAACAATACCGATCTTCTGCTTGTTTCCTTTGGACAGATTCTTAATCCTTGAGGCAGTATCTAACTCAAGGCGATCAGATAAAACAGCAGCCCGTCGGCGACAAGCCGCAGTTGCTCCGCGAAGCTGCTGGAAAAAATTCAACGCAGCAGAAACGGTAATATTTTCATCAAAGCGCAGTTCCCCCGGCAGGTAACCGCAACGTGCACGAACAGCAACGGGGTTTCTTTGCGGGTCATGTCCCGCAACCAAAAGAGAGCCTGATGAAGGCCGTATCAAGTCAAGCATACAACGTATCGCCGTGGTCTTCCCGGCACCGTTCGGCCCCAAGAAACCGAACACCTCCCCACGTTGCACCTCAAAGTCGATACCACGCAATGCATGAAAGCCCCCATATGACTTGGTGAGGCTATTCACCCTAATGATAGGTTGAGAGTCTTTACTCATCTTTAAATATCATGCGGGAGGAATGTACCCAAAACCAGACGGGCAAACCTTCATCAATAGCTTCAAGGTGCGGCGCTAGAATTTCAACCACATGCTGATCCTGGAAATGCTCAGGTTTTGTTTCAGGATGTGGCCAGTAAATGTAGGCAGGCACTGGAAGCATGTCTGAACCCGCAACACGAATATCAAAGAAAGAAAAATCCTCCGCTGCACAATCGGGATGCCAACGGACATCGCAAAAAGTGACAAGCGGTTGCTGTGGTTGAGGTATGCGTGGCGCCACTGAAACATTGATCGTCCCGCAGTAAAAGCCATCAAGTTCAAGGCCAAGTGACTCAAAGATGGGTAACTGTAACCCAAGTGTGCCGTCCGGAAAACGAGCATCCCCGGCGCGACCAGATGCCACGCCATGCCCACGAACCACTTTACCCTCAATTAACATGACAGCCCCAGCACCAGTGTGAGCAAGCTCTTGGCTGGCACCTCCATCGCGATACAGGGAATTGCAACTCATGGCACTAACATCCCGGCAAACATTGATATATCTATGAAAAAAACCTGACCTTTAGAACAATTCGGTTTACCTATGCTGCCCCATGTCTGAACACCGAGTTACACTCACTTGGCAACACGCTGGCGGAGAATTCACCTACAAGAATTTTCAGCGAGATCACCGCTGGGATTTTGGCAACGGAGCAATTCTTAATGCCTCTGCAGCACCTGAGTTTATGGGCACTAAGGAACTGGTAGATCCCGAGCAGGCTTATGTTGCATCACTAGCCAGCTGTCATGCTCTGACCTTTCTTGCGATCTGCTCAATGCAGGGTATTGCCGTCGAAACTTATACTGACAAAGCAGTCGGTTTTCTCGACAAAGCAGACGACGGTAAACCATGGCTGGCAAGGGTGGAACTTCATCCTGTTGTTACTTTCAATGATCAGACGGCCTTGGATGAATCCAAGCTACAAAAACTTCATGAAACCGCCCACCAAGAATGCTTTCTGGCTAGGTCGGTGAAAACAGATATTAGGGTCATTCATTAAATCCCAGCAAATTGATATGCTTCGACCTAAATTCATACTCACAACAGCTCTGATATGTTTCAGCGGTTTAGCCGCAGGGGCAGAAAACTTGGGTGAATCCGCTCAAAATCCAAGCTACAAGGAACTGAAAAAAGAATGGCAAGACATGCGCTTGCCAAATGTGGCATGGCGCAACATTGAATGGAAAACCTGCCTGCTTGAAGCCTTGCGGGCATCGCGCAAAAAAAACAAGCCGTTGATCCTGTGGATCTTTATTGATCTGCCAATTGACGACAAACGATGTTGAGTGTTTGCCGGTGCTGCCCGTGAGGTGGTATTTTCCAATCCCGCAGTTATCAAACGTATCAAAACAGACTTCATTCCTGTGGCACTAAAGGCCGCCAATGTCCAGAATCCTCCGGCAGGTAAGGAAGGAGAAATCTACAAAGAACTATTGCGTACTCGACCAGCGCCACAGGGTATCTGCACAATGAACTCTGCCGGCAAGGTCATCACATGGTCCCTGTCATTCGATAATCAAGAAAGTATATTGCAATACCTTTCCCATGCCAAAAAGAGGTTTGCTAATGCCCCAAAGGGCGACCTGGATGCGGAACGCTTCAGGCGATTCCCAAGTGTTAAGATGCAGGATGTTTTAGGCAATGGACAATTATTACAAATCCCCAAAAGACATCGCAAAGGAGAACAATGCCCGGGAGAACTGAGGCAAGCCAAGGGATCCTTGAAAGGCACCATTGTGGGGCGTGCTTTTGATAGTAAGGGCCACCCCCTTCAAAGCACAAGAAGCCAGGACAATTACATTGAGGATGTTCTTGAGATAACCGCTAAAATGCAAAGCGAGCTTTTGCAGGCAGCGCGAAATGCAAATGGACGTTTTCGACTTCCGGCATCTCTTGCGCGGGAATTTGTCGCGAATGCCTACCTCGGCATGCTGGACGTCAACCCCCTCGGCGGCGACAGCGTCCGGGCTGAACTTCTATCACAATCCATAGAGTTCTGGGCAGAAACAAATGACACCACTCGGCTAACTATCTCGGGGGTCTCGAAAGTAAGCGCAAAAAACCGTGAAGGAATAGCTGCTGATAGAGGCCGTAAATGGACCCATCTTGTTGATCTCAAATGGCATGGTTACATTGACTTGGAAGCGGAATATAAAGGCGTGCGGGAAATCATTCTTTCTGCCCATGGCAATGAGCAACTCAAGTGGGGAGGACCCGGCAGCAGGGTAAGTCCTGAAGCAGCTAAAAACCCTGCCGCTCACCTCCCGGCAGGCCGTTGGCTGAATATCTCCGGCGCCGTTGGTTATTGGATCAGTGCCAACCCACAATAACAATCTACAGTCAGTATATACGATAAAACTGCACTGATATCCGTTCATTAGAGCCTAAGCCGATAAAGGCCACTTGGATGGATTTAAAGATGGAACACCCCGCTTCCCGGAATATAATCCGCTCCCCAATAATGTTACGCTGGCTTCTTATCGCATTCCAACTCACCGCTCTTTGCGCCTCTTTGGGTGGACCGCTTAGGCCAAAACTCAAGCCTGTCGATCCGGACAAGTTAAGCGAATCTGAACGCAAGAAAGCATCGGAACTCTTCCAACAACTCAAGGTACATGCTGATAACCCCACCGAGCGCACGAAGATCATCAGGCAAATCGCTGAAATTGGCCGAGCCAGTACAAAAAAAATGTTTGAGCTACTCGATCGGCAGTTGCAACCGCTATGGAACGATTACAGAAAATTGTTTACATCTGCAGCCAAGAAAGTCGCTGCATCAAAATCAACTGGTTCCGCTAGACAGGAAATCCTGAAACTGGAACAAGAAGTGCGCTCACTTCGGGAACTTGGTGACAGGCTGACAAAAGCCCAGATTCAACAGACCGGCGACCCGGCTCTGGAACGACTAAAACAACTGAAATTCCTCACCCTGAAGGAAATCTTAGCAGTCAACCCTGCACTAGAGAAGAAGCGTGTCGAGATGATCGAATTTGGCAAACAGCGAAGCCTGTGCATTTCCCAGTTACTTCTCCTTGAAGACGAAGCTCGGCCTTTTGGCCTCGAGCAAATCATCGCATTTGAGGAACAAACTGCCCAGAGCGCGCTTGGCATGCCCGGAGATTACCTTGCCACACTGCGCTACAACACGAAACTGGCAACGACTCTTCCTTTCGCTGAAGTTGAGGCAATCCGCGATATGAATCGTTATCGCATGCTCATCGGGCTTGCTCCCTGCGTGATCGACCCAAGGCTCTGCAAAGCAGCAAGAGATCACTCACGTGACATGCATGAAAAAGATTTCTTTTCCCATACTTCCCCTGTGCCGGGAAAGAAAACCCCATGGATTCGCGCTAAGCTGGAAGGCACCACGGCAAAGGCGGAAAACATTTATTCAGGCAATGAAAAAGGTCACGCTGCCAATAGAGCCTGGTGGTATAGTCCCGGGCATCACCGCAATATGCTAAGTCCGAGTAACCGCCGGGTCGGCATGGGCGTGCATAGCAAAGACTGGACGCAAATGTTCGGGAATTAATCGCCCGGGCACATGGGCACTCAAAAAAAAACTGGTCAAATGCCTACCTTGCTAATTATCATAGGCATATGAAGCCAATGATACTCTCTTTTCTGACCGCTCTGCTCTCTCTAACATTTCATGAAATTGGCACCGCCCAAATAGACAATTTTGATGATGGGAATGATAATGGTTGGCAACGATTTGACCCAATTTCCTCAGTAATCGGATCAAATTGGGTGACATTTGATGCTTCTTCAAAGGCTCTTAATATAAAAGCTTCCGGTCAAAACCTAAATCCTCAACTTGGACCATCACGGGGGGCTGTATTCCGTCCTGACATCTACTCCGACTTCTGGATCAGCGCGGATATCGTTGACTGGGATCCATCCCAAAGGCAAGCCATCGGCATTCTTGCGCGAATTCAACCAAACCCTTCTTTAGGAAATGCCCAAGGATACCTTCTAAGTTTTCAGCCACAGGAAAACGATATCCAAATTACACGCCTCGTTGGTGAGCAACCAGATGGTTATATCGGAGATGACCCACCACTCACAATACAACCACAACCTAGTGAAGGTGTCCGCCTTGTGTTTATTGGTCAGGGCAATCTACTTACAGGTCGTGCCTACAGCTTATCCGAACCTAATCTGCTTTTAGCCGAGTCTTCTGGCACTGATAACAGTTTTTCTCAGGGCGTTGCAGGATTATTGGCCTTTGACTTTAGTACTGGTGGCAACAGTCCCATTGACGCTACCTTCGACAACTATGCAGCAGGGGCTGAAGAGCCGTACCAATTCGGTACCATCGGCGCACGTGTAGAAGACGGCAATCTACTCATCGATTTCTTAAGCAAGCCGGGAAGTTTTTATGCTATTGATCAAAGCACAAACCTCAAGGAATGGATTGAAGTTGATGACGGCATTGAAGGATCCACCGGCAGTGATCGGACGACAGCCCAAATACCCTTTGTTGCAGGCTCAAAGTTGTTTTTCCGTATCAGGAAGCAGTAAACGGCCACGAAAAATCGGCAGCTTAGAAAAGTCCTACCGGCTTGCGTCCCCGGGATGCCGGCCGGCTTGCTTTTCCTTTTCGTTGTCAATAAAGGCAAAGGATTGGAGAATTTCATCAAATGTCTTACCCCTGCCCGTAAAGACATAAAGCATAGACATATGCTCCAAGATCACTCGCTTTCTTTTGACCTCGCCATCAACGGGCAACCGGATATCAAACCCTTCAGCCTCCAGCCCATCGATTTCCTTCCTACTTTCGCTTCCTTCTACAACATGCTTGCGCAAGCCCTCCCTCCAGCCAACAGGCCGCGTGATCAGTTCGAAAACAGTGAAGTCATTACCAGGATATTGCAGCTTCAGAATAATTCCTGAGATATCAGCCCCCTCCTTTTCTTCAACCCTCAGGTTTAACAGGTTCGGGTAACTCAAACTGAATCCCAGCGCCTCATTATAATACTCCTTGTCCTTAGGTATGGACTGACGAGGGTCACGTGGCTCGGGTGTCTTGCAACCCTGAAAAAAACTGATGACGAAAAAAAGCGTTGCAAGAACGCAGCGACTAAAACTCATCCTCTTCATCAAGCTTTCTGGCCGCTGCAATTTCGGATTCATTCAAGTCGCGAATCTCAATATTGCGGTATTCACCGGTCGTTCTAAAAGTCGAGATAGCAAAGGGAACAGACTCCTCAATCTCACCAAACCTCATGCCAACCTTTCGGTCCTTGATGCCCACATTCACGATACGGTCTCCATCAACAAACCCCTGAAAGCGGTTATCACTTACCATCAGGCGAATCTTATACCACTGCCCCTCGACAAACTCTCTGGCAGTCATGGTTGAATTATCCATAGCGTCCATATAATCGATGCTTGAAATTCCACATACGGCTCCGCCCCATCCACCAAGCACAAAAGTGGCATGCGTATCTCTATAGGGAAATGTCAGACAGTAGAAAAAATCATCTCCCTCGACACGACGCGCCTCCATTGTCACTTCATAATTTAACTTAGGAAGCTTCTCTTTTTCATAATCGGGTCGCCGTACGCCGCTGAGAATCTCCCCGCGGTTAATGCGTAAAATCCCGGTTTTTTCGTCAACGCTAACCTCACCCCCAGCGACATAGTCACACACCTTCCAACCTTCCAACGATTTGCCGTCAAAAATTTTCGTTTTTTGCTCTACAGCCTCAGTTTGCTGGTCCTTCAACGGCGGCTTCTCCCCCTGTTGGTTACAAGCTACAAAAACGGGGAACGAAATAAGCAGGGAAAAGACAAATCGATTCATTTCAAGTTTGCACGATAACCTCACCCAGCCACTGGGGGAAGTTTAAAACCTAACCCCGGATTTCGGCAAAAGCTTCGCCAATTACCTGCACGCTACGATCAATATCCTCCTGAGCATGTGCCATACTGATAAAGCCCGTTTCGTAAGGAGATGGAGCCAAAAATACGCCATTCTCCAAGCAGTATTGAAAGAATTTCTTAAAAGATCCACCATTGGCGGCAACCTTGGCGCTTTCCAGATCAAAAACCTCTTCGCCCGTAAAGAACAGGCAAAACATTGAACCTACCCTGTGGAAAGTGAAATCACTGCCTGCCTGAGCCATGGCATCCCGAACCCCACTTTCAAAAGCGGAGCCAATTTCTTCTAGCCGCTGCCAACCCCTCTGCTTTTCCATCTCATGCAACTGGGCCAATCCTGCAGCTAGGGCAAGAGGATTACCCGAAAGCGTACCCGCCTGGTAGACAGGTCCGTCAGGGGCAAGTTGATTCATAATCTCAGCACGACCGCCAAAGGCCCCCACAGGCAAGCCGCCACCAATTACCTTACCAAGCGCAGTGAGATCAGGAGAGATCCCATAGAGTTGCTGTACACCGCCCTTGGCAACTCGGAATCCGGTCATCACCTCATCAAATATTAGCAATGCTCCATGCCTTTGAGTAATATCACGCAAGAATTCAAGATAACCATCACGTGGAAAAAAAAGTCCCGCGTTGGCCGGAATCGGCTCGAGAATAACTGCAGCTATATCATCGCCATCGGCCATAAATGCCTTTTCTACACTCTCAGGATCATTAAAAGGAAGCGTGATGGTTTCGGCAGCAAAAGACCGGGGTATACCAGCACTGTCAGGTTCACCGTGTGTAAGTGCTCCACTTCCGGCAGCCACTAGCAGAGAGTCAACATGCCCATGATAGCAACCCTCAAATTTAATTACCTTGTCGCGTCCGGTAAATCCGCGTGCTAGGCGAATCGCTGACATAGTGGCCTCCGTGCCGCTGTTCACCATGCGAACTTTCTCAACGGAAGGAACCCATTCCACAATTAACCTCGCCATCTCGATTTCAAAGGGATTGGGTGTGCCAAAGCTAACTCCACGCTTTGCCGCCTCGGAAACCGCCTCTATCACGGGAATCGGAGCGTGACCGAGAATGGCTGGCCCCCAAGTGCCCACGTAGTCAATGAGTTCATTATCATCAACATCCCATATCCTGCACCCCTTTGCCGCCCGAACGAAAAATGGTTCGCCGTCCACATTGCGGAAGGCTCTTACTGGAGAATTCACCCCGCCGGGGATAATCTCACAGGCATTCTTATACAATTTGGAGGAAATGGAATGGGCAGACATAAACGCTTCTTAAATTCGTCCTGACATTAAGTTATCGCAAGCTCTGGTAAAATCGGTGATACGTTGCATTCAGTGACAGAGTCCGTTAAGCTTTGTAAATTAATGAAGCTCAATCCCTCACGGACTATAACTTATGCACTTAGCGGCATATTGGTAATCAGCGCCATGTCAAGCGAGGCTGTCGCCTCGACGCAACGCGGTAAGAGTGCGCTTAGCCGGGAACCGGGCGCCATTTACTTCGAAGACTTTACGGATAAGAGGGTAGAATTGTTGGCTATCAGGCAGGATCCTATCTACGCAACTGCCCAACGCAAACGGGCCCTCGGGGTGCTTAAGAAATCCAGAAAAGTAACGGTTCTGGCCATGACCGACAAACAATACATGATCCGGGGCATGGCACTCCATGGGCAGGTAAAGGGCTGGGTATTTCCTTCTTCTCTGGCATCGCTGGACAAAGAGTTTGTCGCAAACCTTCGCGCACTTTATGAGCGGCAAAAGGTAGTCGAGGATCTGATCAATAATCATCAAATCGCACTGGGAATGACCACTGAGGAAGTGATCGCTTCTCTGGGTAAACCTGGAAGAAAACATTCCAAACTCGACAAGGGTGGAAGGAAGGATGTTTATGATTATGTCACCTTCGAAAGGGTACCCCAATATCAAATGAGGCGTGACGCTTATGGCAACCTGGTCAGACAAAAATACTACATCAAAGTGGAAAGCGGAAAGCTGTCGGTAACCTTCAAAAACGAGGTCGTGGAAAGCATTGAAGAAACGGAAGGAAATCCACTGGGTGGTGGAGGGGCAAAGATCGTACCTATACCCATTGAGTTATTCTAGGTCCTTAAGCATAGCCATAATGGCAATTTTTTTGACCCAGGATAAATCGGCTGCCGCAGCGCTCCGCAAAAATGAGTATCAGCCAAGTTCTAGTCATTGCTTTCTTAAAAACATGATACTCTGATGGATCGAATGAAATACCCTCTGCTAATTATCATCATAAACCTCCTTGCACCTTTACAACTGCAATCTGAGACCAAGTTGCGCCTGCCCAACATCTTCGGGCAAGGCATGGTAATCCAGCGTGACAAGCCCGTTAACATCTGGGGGTGGGCAGCAGCGGGCACCAGAGTTGAGGTCAATTTCGCCGAGCAGAACAAGGCAACCACAACATCCAAAGACGGCACCTGGAACCTGAAACTTGAGCCGATGCCTGCATCACATAAACCGCATCAACTAAGGGTCACCTCTGGAGGAGATGTTCTTAGTCTGGACAACATTCTTGTCGGCGAAGTCTGGATTTGCGGGGGACAAAGCAACATGGAATGGACCTTGCGTGGATCCCGTGATGCCGATCTGGAATTGGCCGCCGCCAACTACCCAGCCATTCGTTTTATCAGGCTGCCAAAAGTGGCAAAACTCAACCCGCAAGATGATTTCCCTGTCGGAAACCCTGCGAACCCTGTAGGTAATTGGCGCAGTGCCATCAGTGCTCATGTTGATAATTTTACTGCCGTTGGCTATTATTTTGCCAAACGAATTCACCGCCAACTGAACGTACCAGTCGGTATCATTGATAATTCATGGGGGGGCACTCGTGCCCAGCACTGGTGCAGCAAGAAAACCCTTTCCAGTATTCCGGAAATGCTTCCAGACCTGGAAAAGTTCGACTCAGCCCTTCAATTATGGATTGAAGACGGGGGACAAAAAGGTGCCGAAAAGCGCATGGCAAAAGCCATGGCAGAATGGGAAAAACAACGGCAGCTAGCAAAAGACCGGGGCGAGCGTGAACCCCGCAGACCTAACACGAAAAATTTTCAGAACCCTGCCGATGGTGGGCAACCAGGAGGCATGTTTAACGGTTCCCTCATGCCGGTAGCGAAAACAACAATCAGGGGAGCTCTATTCTATCAAGGTGAAAATAATTCATTTTCCACCGCATGGAAACCGTTTCACCGCACATTCCCAGCAGTTATCAGCGACTGGCGCAATGCTTTTAGCAATCCTCATATGCCCTTCGGAATAATCCAGATTGCCGGTTGGAGCAACCGCCGCTCGATGGTTTACGACATGAACCATCACTGCAATATCGTAAGGGAAATTCAATTGGACACATGGAAGAGCATTCCGAACACGGGTCTTGTCGTCACCTATGACACCAATTCAAACGGGAGTATCCATCCGGGACGGAAAATGCCAGTCGGCGAGCGCGCTGCCCGCTGGGCTCTTGCCGAGGTTTATAACATGAAACAGGCAGGTACAGACAAGAAGCTCGAATGGCGAGGCCCCGTGTTCGAGGAAGCAACCTTCTCGGAGGGCAAAGCTTTCGTGACCTTCGTAAACGGCACAGACCGCGGCCTACGCCTTGATCAGGATCTCGATGTCGGGTTTGTGCTCGCCGGCGAAGACCGAGTTTTTTATCATGCCAGGGCACGCATCAACCAGAGAAAATCGGATAAAAAACAGCAGATCGAGGTATGGTGCGATGAAGTACAAAAACCGGTGGCTGTTCGTTATGCATTCTCAAACCTGCCTATCGGCGGCCTGATGAACGCACGTGAACTGCCAGCTTACCCATTCCGCTCAGATGATTGGCCAATGACTCCACATCAGTCTACCGGCTCCTATCAACGATCAAAACTGAAATGACTCTTGGGCAAAAAACCCTTGTCCTACTGCTGTTAATCAATCCACTTTTGCTTGATGTCAGCGCACAGGTGCGACCGGCTTGTGGCATACCAGTCCCGGAGCTGGCATCGCTTGATTCAGCCATGCAGAACATCATGCAGGCAAATGATATCGGTGCCGGCGTCCTTGCACTGATGAAGGACAATCAGGTGGTTTACCGCCGAGCCTTCGGGTGGCAGGATAAGAAAAGAAACCTCCCCCTGCGGCCTGACTGCATGATGCGGATAGCCAGCATCACCAAACCCTTTACTGCAGCCGCAATCCGACACCTTATAGCTAGCGGCCTTATCAGCCTAGAAAGCCAAGTCTTCAGTGACGGTGATCCCACGACCGGACTACTGCGCTATAAAGCTTTCGGAACCCGTGATGCGCGGCTCACTGATATCACGGTTGAACACCTGCTTAAGCACAAGGGAGGTTGGGATCGCGACGAACCGGGAATCCCCGACCACACCTATCAGGAAAAACAGATAGCTAATGAAATGGGCGTGGAAAGCCCTCCTTCGAGAATTAATGTGGTGCGCTGGATCATGGGCAAACCGCTACAGTTTGCTCCCGGCACGGATACTGCTTACTCCAACATCGGATATCTTCTGCTGGGATTAATTGTCGAGGAAACCACAGGTCAAAGCCTCCTAGATTACCTCCAGACCAATGTGCTTGATCCTATCGGCATTTCTGCAGGACAAGTTTTCTACGGCCGCAGCTTTAAAGCAGACCAGGATCTACGTGAACCCTATTACGATGCAGGTGGCGGTCTTGCGGCCAATGTCTTCTTTCCTGCCTTCAGTGACGAACCTTTTGTTGAACGTCCTTACGGCAACTGGAATCACGAGGCGCGTATCGGTCAGGGTGCCATGGTTGCAAATCCTTACGCAATCCTTTCCTATCTTGCAGCCCACCAGGTCAATGGCAGTAACATTGGTGGTCCAAGGCCCTCACCCGGTAACTGGAAATGGAACCATACCGGTTCTTTATCGGGAACCAACTGTCTGGCGCGACAACGAGGTGATGGAATTAATTATGCGGTCTTCTTTAATAAGCGTCCATCATCGGGGAACTCTTACGCTCTTCAGATGCGACTGGCGATAGATGACATCATTGAATCCGGTGCGATTCTTTCATGGCCAACCGCTGATGTGCGCTATCAAGATATCCCCATCCCTGAAATCCGCATTCATGCCGACCCCACCGTTCTGAGCTTTTCATCGACTACTGGGAGACATTACCAATTAATGCAATCCAACGACCTACAGGAATGGACTCCTGCAGCCGAGCCTCGGATTGGCGACGACAACGAATTGAACTTCCGTCTCCCTGCAAACAACGCAGAACTTATGTATTACCGGGTGGAAATCACGCAATAGAATCTGGCACCTTGGCATTCACCTCAAGGGAGCAAACGGTAAAAGTTGGTTTTTGTGTTATATTGATTGGCAACACACTGTTATCTTATAGTCACTTATCACCCATTGCCGGTGAATAGGCACAATGAAAACCAGCCGCCGTAACATTCTTAAAGGGCTCTCACTTGGAGCCGGATCCTCACTGCTTGCACCAATGGCAGAGCGGGTAATGGCTAATGCTGAGGGCAATCAAAGTCCACCGCGCTTCGTTTTTGTGATCCAAAGCAATGGCTTTGATGCTATTCAGGCATGCCCAGAAAGCATCCCTTTTCAGCATTATTCGGATCGAGAAAAATTCGAGTCCATTGACCTGGCCCAACACAAGCTGCCCAAGGGGCTTGCTCCCCTAGAACCATTAAAGAGCAAGACCACAATTGTGCAGGGGCTTTCAGGGAGGTGCACCGGTGGCGGGCACTCAACCCACGGGGGTTGCCTAGGACTCTATAGAATCTCTGGTGCTAACACTTCTCCCCAGAGCATCACGATTGACTACCAATTGGGACAAGCCAATCCGGGAATCCTGCCTTGGGTTGGGGTTGGGATGGCATCTGGAGCTCAGGATGCACTGATGAACATTTCCGCCCGAGCGGCGCACAAGTCGATGCCTATTATCCTGCAACCTGAGAAAGCATACAACGCATTCTTCAGTGTAGTTGCTGGAGGAGAACGCGAAAAGAACTTTCACTTAAAGCGCAACTTACTTGACTACATGGTAGGTGACGTCAAAAAAACGCGTACAGCATTGGGCTCATTGGCAGGGGAAGAACTAGATGCTTATTTAAGCGCCTACGACCAGTTGGCTGCCCGGCAGTATAAGTTGCTTGAAAACAAGGATGTCCTCAAACGAGCAGCTCCTCAACTGGACGACCGGTTTACTTCCGAAATAGCCACCCAGCGCCTAGAGGCCCAGTTCGAACTGGCCACCTCATCCTTGATCGGAGGATTAAGCAACGTGGCAACAATTACTTCTGCTGCCACCGAAATAAACGCCCAACCCTATCGTGGAATCGGCGTAGATGTTAGTAATCACAGCTATGGCCATATGGGGGGCAACAAACGCGACGCTAAAGGCATACCCTATTATGAAAAGACGCGCAGCTGGCTTTTCAGCCTGATTGCCAAGATGGCTCGGCACCTTGAAAAAACACCTGAGGGAAATGGTAATATGCTGGATAACACCCTCATCATCTACATGAGCGATGCTCCTGACACGCATCACTCAACCGGGTACGAATGGCCGCTGACCATTGTCGGAAACCTTAAAGGAAAATTGAACTTAGGGGGCCGCTACATTAATTTTCCTGGGTACGGAAAGTCTGGGCATCACACGGTGGGAACGCTTTATACAACATTGCTTCATTGCGCTGGCAAGCAGCAGCAAACCTTTGGCCACCTTGACCCGGATCTGGACGAAAAGACCATGCAAACCGGCCCGCTTTCTCAATTAATGACCTGACACAGGCCCATGAAGCGCCTGCTTGCCATATCTTTTTACAGTATCATTCTCCCACTTTGGTATACCGCTACGGCTAATGCCAAATGGACAGAGCATCGGCGAGCTCTTCTAATCAACGCCAGCTCAGAAACAGCGCATCTTGGAAAGGTCAAGGAACTGGAGAAGACTTTGAAAACCAAAGGCTTTTTGGTGAAAGTGATCGGAGACAACCCAAAAACCGATGGGGTCACCTATGAGAAGTGGGTCCGTAGCATACCGACCATGAGCATGAGCATCCTTTATTACTTGGGGCGCTTGGAAACGGAAAAAAGCTCCGATGGCAATCGTATCTGCTACTCTATAAAGCTTGGTGGCTACAAGGTTTTACCTCCAGCCCGTGACCCGAATTTAGGGAGAGGGCGATCTGAAGACAAGCCATGGCTAAGCCTTGAGCGCTTGTCTCAGAAGCTGAGCTATAATGTAGCTCGGGCCAACATGGTGGTCATCGATTGTCTGGGTATCGATGACAAGGCGACGACAAAGATGGCAACAGTTGATATGTTCGCTCAGGCTTCGGGACAATTTCGTGGCGAATTGTTTTCCAGTTTCTATCCTGGAAAAGCGGCCTTTCATCCCAGTTTGGAACCTCCCTCACATGGACCATTCATGGCTGAGGCTTTAATCCAGTCACTAAAAAGTAACGGTCCTTTGCCTCCGCGTATTGACAAGCTCGGTTACACAGTGACTCCACGTGAAAAGATCTTTGAGTTGAAGCACGAGGCCGCCGAAGTTTGTTCTCCACCGGAAATCCTGCGTGAAGGTCGATTCGCTGGCGACCAATGGGTCGACCAAAATGGATTCTGCTTCGTCTGGTGCCCCGCAGCAACATTCAAGATGGGAGATGCGGCTTTCGAGGACGCTCAACCTGTTGAGGTCACGCTCACTAAGGGCTACTGGATTGGTAAATATGAAGTGTTAGGCGATGAAGCAAACCTGTTCAATGCGGGCGGTCAAAAACTGGGTGGTCGCCATGCAAAGTTTCTTCCTCCAAGCATCGGTAGCGTCGACAACGTAATTCTCGAGCTGAGGAAATGGCAAAAATATTTAACTGAAAAAGGCATGGCATACGAGGGGTGGACTTACGACTATCCTACTGAAGCGGAGTGGGAATATGCGTGCCGGGCAGGTAGCCGGGCAGGCTATCCGAGCGCCATCAAGGACTTAGGAAAGTATGGCAATTTCGCTGACCGCACCTTGTATGATGACCGTGAACTCGTGCATTATGTCTATGCCTACCGCGAAGCAAGCGATGGCTACGGCCGGTTATTTGCCCCCGTGGGGCAGTTCCTTCCGAATAAATGGGGTATCCATGACATGCTGGGCAATCTTGCTGAGTTATGCTGTACGTACTATTCCGATAGTTTGACCGCGGGAGCTGATCCTAATTTTCAGTCCCTGCCTGCGCCCCGAGGATCGCGCCACCGCATTTCACGGGGAGGTTCCTGGTGCAGTCCTCCGGAATATTTGCACGTGGCCTTTCGTAATGCTTTCACCGGCACCCAGACTCCGCATATCGGGATGCGCATCGTATTGCGTCAGGGGGATGGCGTCACTCGGACAAGGACCGAGATATCCGATGCTCTACAAGCCAAGTTGGATGCCGAGAAAAAAGCTAAGCAAACCAAAAATTAGCAATGCCCGCACTGGCTCTCCATATCGTTCTGGCTCTTACTTTTTGTTTTGTGGCACCGACCGCTTCAGGAGGTGAATTCAAGGAGCACATTCAGCCATTCCTCAAGAACTATTGCGTTACGTGTCATGGTCCTGATAAGCAAAAAGGGGCAATTCGCGTGGATCAATTAACGCAGAGCATGAGCGATCAACAGGATGCTGAACTATGGTCCCGCATACTGGAAGCCATCGAGTTTGGCGAAATGCCTGCGGAAAATGCAAAGAAATTTCCCACTAGGGCAGAGGCCCGTTTAGTCCAGAGCTGGATCGCACATACCCTAAATCAGGCAGGCCTAAAAGTGGAGCAAAAGAAAGACAAGGAGGGCTTTGGCAACTTGGTTCCACACGACCTGCTCTTTTCTCCCGCTGAGCGTAAGCGCCAGGTTGATGTGGCGGCTCGACTCTGGAGGATTAGCCCCAAAGCACTTGCTCATACAGTTCGCGGCGCACGTATGATCTCAAATCCATTTGCCCTCGACAAACCGCACGGCAATTTCCGCGACTTCAAGGGTAAGTATGTATTCAACTCGCTGATGGCCGAGCAGGTGACTGAGCTGGCTCTGGCTCATTCCGAAAAGGAGGCCAAGAACGCCCGTAAGGCAATCGTCTTAATGAAGGAAAAGGGCAGCACCATCAACGAGGCCAACCGAGAAGCGATCAAGAAGCACTGTCACAATGTTCTTAGACGGACTCCAACCGAAGAGGAAATGGAAGTGATGATGGACTTGCTCAAGAAGGTCGATTCGGAACTTGGCGTCCCCTTCGGTCTACAGGCCGTTTACGCATCTATCATTCTAAGACCCGAGACCTTGTTCCGATTTGAGGGGACCGAAAACATCGACGTAAATGGATTGGTCGCACTTACCCGACGCGAACTCGCAAACTCGCTTTCTTTTGCTCTGACGGACTTGCCCCCGGATAGCAACATGCTGCGTGCTTTCGAAAACGAGGATTTGACTCCACGCGAAATTCTTCGCATGGAAACTCAACGGCTTCTCGACGATGAGAAGCGCCCGATAGCGAGAAACCGCTTGTTGCAATTTTTCCAAGAGTATTTCGACTACCTGAAGGCAGAGGATGTCTTCAAAGATCAGATCAAGGGGCACAAGCACTGGGCTCCAGCTTTGGTTTACGACCTCAATGCTCTGGTTACACAGGTATTAAAACAGGACAAACAAGTCTTTAAGACATTGCTCACCACCCGGAAATACTTGGTTTACGTCAACAGCCATCGAGATCATGGCAACCCGCTCGTCTACAACTTGCCCCCAGACTGGAAGCCAACCCCTAAACCAGTCACTTTTCCCAAAAATCAACGCATGGGAGTACTTACCCACCCCGCTTGGCTAGTAGCCCATTCCACGAATTTCGACAATGATCCTATCCGCCGTGGTCACTGGATCCGCTATAAATTGCTTGGGGGTATCGTCCCTGACATCCCCATTAATGTTGATGCGAAGCTTCCTGATGAGCCGAGTTGGACACTTAGGCAACGAATGCATGTCACGCGTGTGGAGCAATGCTACAAATGCCACAGCAAGATGAATCCCCTGGGACTCCCATTCGAGCTATATGATCACTATGGTCGTTATCGACTGAACGAACTGGATAGACCCGTCGATGCAACAAGCCGAATCATCAACACTGGTATCCCTGATATGGACGGCGAAGTGAATGGACCCTTCGAGTTGATCGAGCGCTTAGCCAACTCCACTCATTGTGAGCAGGTCTTCGTTCGCTACGTCTTTCGCTTCTTTCTGGGACGCAACGAGACACTGGGAGACGCCAAAACGTTGCAGGAGGCTCACAAAGCGTATCAACAAAGTGACGGCAGCATGGACGCTCTGGTCATATCACTTTTAAGCTCGGATTCGTTTATCTACCGAGCCAAAGGACTGTGAAAAAAATAATTCCACCATTGTTACTCGTTTTCTTCTGGGTGTTACCCAGCCAATCAGCTCTGACCCCGTTCCCTGCTAAGCCGAATATTGTCTTTATCGTGAGCGATGATCAAGCCTGGACGGATTACGGATTTATGGGGCATTCTGTCATCAACACTCCAAACCTTGATAAACTGGCCAGTCAAAGTCTGGTTTTTGAGCGGGGATACGTGGCAGCTCCACTTTGCCGGCCGTCATTGGCATCAATGCTCACCGGTCTATACCCCCACCAGCATGGAATCACGGGAAACGATGTTGACGGAAAAAACCGCCGGGCTGAACTCGACCTCCCACTACGCAAACAATTCCACAAACACCAGAGCTTTGTCAGGATGCTGACAAAAGCTGGCTACCTTGCACACCAGTCCGGAAAATGGTGGGAAGGTTCATGGCAGGACGGATCCTTCACCCACGGCATGACCCACGGCGATCCTGCACGCGGTGGGCGACATGGGGACAGTGGACTCTCCATCGGACGCAAATCCATGCAGCCAATCAGAAACTTTATCGAGATTGCCATTGAAAAACAAAAGCCATTCCTTACTTGGTATGCCCCGTTCCTGCCGCATACACCTCACAATCCCCCCAAAAATCTGTTAAAGAAATACAGTGTTCCGGGACGCCCCAAGGATGTGGCCAAATACTACGCGATGTGCGAGTGGTTTGATCAAACATGCGGGAAACTCCTCAATTTTTTGGATGAGAAAAAAATCCGGGAAAACACACTCGTTATTTACATCTGTGACAATGGCTGGGCTGCGACCAGCACAAACAGCAATGACCCGGCACAGAAACTCTGGAAAGGTTATGCACAGCG
>CALCSP010000720.1 GCA_937893785.1 uncultured Verrucomicrobiales bacterium | reverse complement strand
CCGGATGCGTGATGCGTGGTTGCAGGCGCGGCGGCACGCAAAGCGATGGTGTGCCATGGGTTGTGGGTCGCTGACTTTGGCGCCACACACAGCGCGCCCCTGCGACCTCGTGGCGAGGACGTGGAGCTTGGCTCGTTCTTCAGCGAAAGCCAGAAAAGTAGACGGCTGTCGTAGCTGCATTCAAAGACGCAGCTGAAGGGTGTTGAACGCCTCATGAAGCGCCATCCCCCACCCTGAAAAAATGATCCCGCAAAACCTTTAAGCCCAAAATCGTTTGCCAACTTCTCCCGCACCTTCAACATCTCGCACTTGTAAGTATTCATGATCTCAGACCTCTCCTCTTCAAGTATGACCGTGGTCTGTTCCATTCCGCGCTTGAGCTCATCCTCAACAGAGCGCATACAATCCGTCTCAATGCTGGAATCACTCTCCACTTGATCTAACCTTTCATGAACACTTTGTGCCGCATCCTGCATCACAGAATGAACGCGATTCCTCAACGCAATAGCATCGGGTTGTTGGGAAACCGTTTCTGAAAACCATTGCCTGAGTTCCACCATGCTATTGACCCCCGGAAAGTTAATCTCTTCATCCTTGCCCCGGAGGGCAGCGAGAATAGAAGTAGAGGTCAAGAGGAATCCTTCTGCCACAAACCCGGTAATTTCCTCTGAACGTTTGCAGAGATGATCAATAATCGCTTTTAATTCCTCTCCTGTGCGCTGCTCGGCATGGGTAAGCACGACTGCTACAGGTTGATTTCGCAAAGAGTGCATGTCAGCCAAGCATTTCCACTGCCCGTCTCCCCATGGATCGGCCGCCGAAAAGATCATGAGCACAATGTCCGACATCATATAGGCACGCTGAGTTGCGTTGGTTGCGCTGTCGTCCGCCTCTGGATCAATCTCAATAAACTCGAGATGCCTCAAGGATTTGACTGGTCGATAATTCTCCAAAAGTCCTGTACCGGAAATATTCAACGTCCTTGAACCGTATTTCCAAACGATCAAATCATGTGAACCTTCATGGGAAAAATTATTCGTGGCACCATGCCCGCCCTGTGCCAATGCGCCAACCAAGCTACTCTTGCCACAACCCTCCTTACCAGAGAGCAAGACCGCAATGGAGTCATTGAGACTGCCAGCAACCGTATGCCATAGTGCCACCTCCTCGGCGGCTATGCCCAGTTCATGGCCAGCCTCAACGAGACTTTGCAGAGCATTACCCAAGTGCTCGCGGCCGGAAATCCAGTCCTCACTTACCATTAAAATGAAGATAGATCGTCCTGGTGCCTATGAAAAGAAGCTTTACGAACCCAATTTCCATCAACTCTGAACACTCAAAAGTGAAAAGAGGCGGCATTCTGCCCCCCATTATAATCCGGCTGTGGACGCCACCCCTCGGCTCTCCAAAGCGATTAGCTGGCTGACCGTGACAAAGCGGTATCCCCTTGTAAGCAAGCCATCAAGTGCCTGCGGCATTGCCGCAATCGTCGGAGCATGGATATCATGGGCCAGAATAATCGAACCGGCACTGGTATTGGAAATAATCCGGTTTGCCACAACCGCCGGGCCAGGCCGTTTCCAGTCCTGTGGGTCCACAGCCCACATGATTGTACTGTAACCAAACTCTCTATACAGCCATACCTTAAGCCGATCATTGGTATGGCCTCCCGGTGGCCTGAACGTGCGGGGCTTCACTCCGCATGCCGCTATGATAGCCTGTTGCGCACCCATTACCTCCTGACGAACCTGCTCGATATTGATCTTCGTGATATGCTTGTGTGTGACCGTATGGTTTCCAATCTCATGCCCCTCGGCAACCATGCGTCGAAGAATATGCGGATAACGCTTGGCATTTGTTCCAACGACATAAAAAGTTGCTCGAATATTCCTCTTTTTGAGAAGGTCCAGAAGACGCGGTGTGTGCACCGGGTGCGGACCATCGTCAAAAGTCATCGCAATGTAGGGACCATTCACACTGACACGGGAATAAGTCACAGCACGCGCCCTAGCAGGATCAATGGGAATATTGATATTTGGATTGCGAAGAAATGCGGATTTCAACTTACCCGGCGCCCTTGCATTGCGGCCATTCTTGTTGCCGTTACATCCTGCCAAAAGACCGACGACCAAAACTGCCGCCCCGATACGAATAAGGAATGCTCCCATAAAGAGTAGCTTAAGCTTAACACCACTCCGACCAAAGGCCAAAGGGAATGCTTGGGCGAAATCCATTAATCTGTATCGAGGTAAAAAAGGCAATGTCGTGCAAGGCCACCAATCTCAGGCCCGCCACTCCCATCAGACAAATGTGATACATGCCCTGAGTCAGTCATTATCAGAAAATTATGCAACTTCAAAACCTTCTTACCTTCGGCTCATATAGTCTCCAAATCCGCAGCTTATTGATCTGCACAGTTTAGCCGAATTGTATGAGAGGCATCCCTAAATATCAGGCACCCAATAATCCATGTAACCCTTGATTGACGGACTAACTTGTCCTTGATTATTCATTATTTATAAAATCTCACAGCTTCTTTTGATTCTTTCCCTGGGCACGGCAAATGCCAAGCCATGGCCCAGTGCATTCAATGCACCGCCAGCAAAATGGACGGCGAAGGAAGTGAAAAATGGACATGTCTATATCACCCAGTCCTACCTGATCCTTAGTGATGAAGCACTTGGCAAAAACCGACTGGATGAAATGACCAGAATGGTCGAATCCGTGCGAAAAGCACTTGAACTCTTTCCTCTCGATCTGCTCCCCGAGCATCGAAATGAAGCTAAAAAGAAAACCTCCAACCGACATGTCGTACGCATCGTCACCAGCCAAAAAAAATACCTCGCAATGGGCGGGCCAAAAGGGTCTATAGGTTTTTACGATGGCAGGTCCGGCGAAGTTACTGTTAGCCTTGAGAGACTTATCGAACCGAAGAGCCCGAACTCCAGACTCGAGCCCAGGCAGCGCTACCGGTTACTCGTTCATGAACTCGTGCATCAGGCAATGGGGGAAAAATTGATCGCACTACCTCCTTGGTTTAGCGAAGGCATGGCCGAATACATGTCTGCCACTCAATTCGCTCCCGGTCGCTTCAATTTCAGGAACACATCCCGCCAAATTGTCGAGCATTTGCAAACCTGCTGGTTAGGTAAAGGCGAAAACGAAATCACGATTCCCTCAGTTGAAATACTGTCTGCCATGACGCACGCGGCTTGGAATAATGATAATCGACTCAATCCACAAAATGCTTATGCAAAGTATGCTGGGTCTCTGCTCCTTACTCACTACCAAATGGAGCTTGCCTCGAGAAACCTGGGGGGGTTAAGGGGCTTTCTGGCTAAGAAAATCGAATACCGACCCATAAGAGGGAGACCTGGCCGATTTCTTCAGATATTGCCCAGTCAGGATATCCTCTGGGAAAATCGCGACCATAACAAGGTTGAAAAGCAATTGGTCAACTATTGGAAGGAGAAGGGGCTTAAACTGCAATTTGCAAAAAACAAAGCCCCTTAAAAGACGGTCAGGATGACTGTTAAGCTTTGCCAATAAACCGCATTATTTTTTTGCCTCGGGAGGCTTTTCTTCCGGTGCTTTCCAGCCCGTGTTGACATAAAGCCCTGGAATGGCCTCTTTGAGCTTATTGACACCGGCCTCAGTGACACCTGTCTGCCAAACGTAAAGCTTCTTGAGATTCTTGAGATTTTTCAGATGCTCAAGACCAGCATCACTTACATCCGTACCATAAAGGTTCAGATACTCAAGCTTGGACAATTTACCGAATTGTTGAAGCGCATTATCTGTAACGGCAGTATTCTCAAGATGAAGTTTAGTCAACATCGTCAGTTGGCTAATATCACCTGCTGCACCATCCGTAACAGCACTACGGGAAACATCCAGCCAGGTAAGGTGACCTTTGACGGGGACAAGCAACTTAACCTTCTCGTCATTGAAGCTTTTTGCCACATTAATGGCGTTGACCGAAAGATACTTTGTATCCTGTGCTAATGGCATGATGAGTGCCCCAGATTTTTCAATGGCTGCCACAGCGACAGCATCAGCAGCACCCGCCGGCTCAGGAAGGGAAAACGCCTTCTTGATAACAATCTGCTTTGGTTCCGAGTAGGACATCCCGGTAAGGATGACATTAATATCATCGGGCACTGACAACTCCGAAATGGTCTTCTCAAAATCTGCACCCTGAGACACCCACCACCCAAGGAGCTTCTTCTGCTCAGCACTGAGTCTCGGCTTACTCTCAGGCGGCATGACCTCCTCATCATCATCAGGCAAATTAACGCGGAAAATCATTGGAATATCCCCGGCACCATCGGCGATAATTGATTCGCTCTTGGTTATCTCCTCCGGGGTGTGCAGTCGAATTTTCCCCTTGGCTTTATCCGCACCATGACATCCCGTACAGTTGTTAACCAAGATTGGTTCGATCACATGCGTGTAAGCCTTATCGGCTTTCAGGTCGAGTTTTCGGCCCTCTGCAGCGGTAAGGTCCTGCTGGGTGAAAACAAAACCGTTCAGGCAGAAAACTACCAAGAACAAAGCAGTCAATCGATCGAGTATCATTATGGGTAATTTTTTTGGATTGTTGTATTATTGCCTCAAGAATGAGTATTTCACATTAATTTGGACAGCAAAAATGTCGATGCCTGATTGCTTACCCTCTTCTAATTAAATGAGCAATGGAATATATAAAGCATTAATTAATAATGACTTATATGCATCATGGCGAATTTTTCTCTAGCCAATTTTCGCGCGTAACATGTCACCAACCTGCTTGGCATTTGCCTTGCCCCGGCTTGCTTTCATGACTTGGCCTGTCAGCCAGTTAATCAGCTTGTCATTACCGTCCCTGATCTCATTAACCTTATCCGGATTTCCAGAAATCACTTCATCAACCAGAGCCTCGATCTCACCGCTGTCGGCAGGCTCAAAACCAAGGCGTCGGGCAATCGCATCAGGCTCCTCACCCGGAGCATCAAAGAGTGCTGAGAAGACTTCCTTGGCCTGATTGTTGGACAATTGCCCGGACTCTACGAGATCGACAATCTTGGATAAACCTGCCGGCTTTACAGGGCACTGGCTAATACCCAGATCACGATCATTAAGAACCGCCAGAACATTATTAATCACCCAATTAGCAATTTTCTTAGCTGCCTGTGATTCTTTGGCCGACTCTTCAAAATAACAAGCCAAGTCAAGGTCGCTGGAGAGTACGCTGGCATCATATTCGCTAATGCCGAAATCCTCCACGAAACGAACTGCCTTCTGGTGTGGAAGCTCAGGAACCCTTGGCCGCATCTTTTCTATAATTTCAGCAGTCCGCACAGGTAGTAAATCCGGATCAGGGAAATAACGGTAGTCATGCGCATCCTCCTTAGTCCGCATCTGCTGTGTCTCACCAAGGTCGTCATCCCACCGCCTTGTCGACTGTATTAGTTCACCGCCATTTTCAAGTACAGCCACTTGACGTTCAATTTCATAATGAAGGGCACGGCGTACAGCACTTACTGAGTTCATGTTTTTTAACTCAATTTTAACACCAAGCTCCTCCTGCCCCGCAGGCCGAACGGAAACATTCACATCGCAGCGCATTTGCCCCTTTTCCATGTCCGCGTCGGAAAGATCACCGTAAATGAGAATCTGGCGCAACGAGTTCAGATAGGCAAATGCCTCCTCAGGCGACTCTATATCAGGTTCGCTGACAATCTCCATCAATGGTGTACCGGCACGATTGAAATCAATAGTGGTGCCTGATGCCGCATGCGTACTCTTAGCCACGTCCTCCTCAAGGTGAATCCTGGTCAGCCCGATAGATTGCCCGGGTCGGGTAATGTCTTTCTGGGCATCCTTTGGGTAGCAGT
>CALCSP010000719.1 GCA_937893785.1 uncultured Verrucomicrobiales bacterium | reverse complement strand
TAGTCTCATGTCACTGGTGTATGCATAAACTTTTCCCTCTGAATATGAAGGGGTAGTTCTTGGGCCATCACCGCCATTATTATCTCTAGTCCCGGCATTTCCCCCTCCATTGTCTACCCGCCATAAATCGAGATTAGCTTTCCAATTAGTTTCTCCAGTGTTGGCATCAAACGAAATGCATACTTCACTGGGAATTCCGTCAATTTCTTCACTGATATTCGTATAGGCGGCTCCATCAGCAAGTATGAATGAGCTAAAGCCTGTCGGGGTATTGGCTTGCCATAGCTTTTTTGGGGCCTTTGATTTCCAGTCCGTATTTCCAATCTTTTCGGATGTTGTGCGGTTTGAATTAATACCGTGATATTGAGGCCATTGTTCGGCTAGCGCTGGAGAGATGAGAAATGCTGTAAGGATTGTAACTACTCGGGTATTCATGACTGGGTAAACTGTTAGGAATACTTGGCCCGCGTCAAGCAGGTATCTGATGACTTATTTTACAGGGATGTTTAATGACAACTCGCAAAAAACACTCAATATGCCTACTTTTGAGGTATGCGGATTATTATTTCTACCCTTTTCCCAATGCTGTTTGCAGTCATCAGTCATGGTGCTGATGATAGCGTTTCAGCCTTCGCCGAGGATCGTCCAAACATTATTTTCTTTCTTACTGATGATCAGCGTAACGACTTTCTGGGCTGTACCGGACACCCACTGGTCAAGACACCAAATATAGACGAATTGGCCAAACAGGGCGTGATGTTTCAAAATGCATTTGTTACCACTTCCATTTGTGCTGCCAGTCGTGCCAGTCTATTGACCGGGCTTTATGAGCGCACTCACCGTTATACTTTCAAGACTCCTCCATTGGCAAATATCCATACAGAAGTCAGTTATCCTGCTTTGCTAAAAAAGGATGGGTATCGGACGGGTTTTATTGGTAAGTTTGGAGTTGGCGTACGTAAGGGTGCTAGGGAGAAAATGTTTGATGTTTTTGTCCCTCTTAACCGCAATCCTTATTTCCATAAGCAGGCTAATGGGAGCTTGCGCCATGAAACAGAAGTCGCTGCAGACAAGGCGATCAGTTTTCTTCGTGAAGCAAAGCAGGCGGCGGTGCCTTTTTGCCTGAGCGTTAGCTTTAATGCCTCACATGCTGAAGATGGCGACAAGAAAAATCATTTTCCATATCCCAAGGCTGTAGCCAATCTCTATACAGGGGTAAAGATGCCACCACCAAGAATTGCCGACCCGGCGGTTTATGAGGCGCATCCGGAATTCCTCAAGAAGTCGATTAACCGTCAGCGCTTTTTTTGGCGTTGGGATACCGAAGAAAAGTACCAGCATAACATGCGTAATTATCTGCGGATGATAAGTGGAATTGACGGAGCAATCGGGCGGGTTGTCGAAGAACTCCGGAATTTGGGGATGTCTGATAATACGGTGGTCATTTACATGGCTGATAATGGTTACTATGCAGCTTCACGTGGCTTTGCAGGAAAATGGTCGCATTACGAGGAGTCCCAGAGGGTGCCCTTGATCATTTTTGATCCTCGTCTTGCCAAGAGTAAGCGTGGTCGTCGAGAAGAATAGATTGTGCTTAATGTCGATATTGCGCCGACAATTGTGTCTCTGGCAGATGGTCGTGTTCCGGACGGTTACCAGGGGCGTGACCTTGGGCCGATGATAAACGCGCAGGAAAAAGACATTGGAAGAGTGGACTTTTTTTGCGAGCACCGGATGAATCACTCAACGATTCCAAAATGGGAAGGTGTTCGGGGGAAACGCTTCAAATACGCCCGATACTACGAGCAGGATCCACCGTTTGAGTTTCTTCATGACTTGAAGGCTGATCCCATGGAATTGAAGAATTTGGCGAATGAAGCCGGATTTCGCGACGAGCTGAATCGCCTCCGTAAAAGATGCGATGAACTGAGCAGTCAATATAATGAGCATGCCAAGAAAGATGCGGTCAGAGCCTTAGCTAAGGTCCAGTTTGGTGTTCTTGAGCAAGGGCAGCACGGAAATACACAAGATGCTATTAGTGAAGCGTTGGCGTTAGATCCAGAAAGCCCTGATGCCCTGCTTGCCCGTGCGGATTTTCATGAGAAGGCCGGCCGTTTTGGGCAGGCTCTCAAGGATCTTGACGTTTTAGTGGAAAAGCTGCCGGATATTTCACAACTCAGACAGCGCCGCGGGGTGACACGGTTTTTCCATGGGGACATGAAGGGAGCAATATCGGACTTTGATGCCTACCTTAAGAAGAATCCTGCGCGTGCACCGCATCATTGGCAACGAGGACTTGCTTATTACTATGCGGGTGAGTTTGAGAAGGGCATCAAGCAGTTTGAGATTCATCAGGACGTGAATTCCAACGATGTTGAGAATGCTGTTTGGCACTTTCTGTGCGTCAATCGAGTCAAGGGATTTGCCGAGGCTCGCAAGAGCCTAATAGATATAAAGGGTGACTCGCGCGTGCCAATGGCCGAGGTGCAAAAGCTATTTGCTGCAGAACTCGGCCCCGAAGATGTTCTTGCAGCTGTTGAGGTAGGCAATCCAGATGCGGATGAACTCCGTAACCGCCTCTGTTATGCCCACCTTTACCTCGGCCTTTGGTATGAAGCCAAAGGGGATGCCAAGCAATCGCTTGACCACATTCGCAAGTCGGCCGTTGATTACTCCATGCCCCATTACATGGGCGAGGTGGCCCGTGTTCACCTGCGAGCCCGTAAAAAATGAACTTCTGATGTTATATGGAAAATGGGTTGCCTCTCTCTTGGCGGTATACTAAGATGGGAATTCGCACTGTAATCTGGCAGGAAAAGGGGTGTTAGCTCAGTTGGTAGAGCGCTTCAATGGCATTGAAGAGGTCAGCGGTTCGACTCCGCTACACTCCACTT
>CALCSP010000718.1 GCA_937893785.1 uncultured Verrucomicrobiales bacterium | reverse complement strand
TTTGCCGCCTGCCGTGACAACCTCTGAAGCTCCTTGGACCACATCCGCTACCTGAAAACTCATACCTGTCCAGGTGCGTTCGCCTTTTCCGCCACCATGTATTCCAATGATGTTTCCACATATTTCAATCTCCGTTATGTGGGGGCTCTGCTTGACTAAATGGCCTTGAAACACATCGAGGTAAAATTTTGCGCAACGATTACTGTCTGCAGCCCAGATTACATATTTAACTTTTTCTACATTCATGATTGTGGCCAGAGGCAAGAAATCAGATGCTCTCAGGATTTACGTGATTGTTCATGGACGGCACGTATTTGCTCGAGCTCTTCCCAGCGCTCATAGAGTTTTGCAATCCTATCTTGGGTAGCCTTCTGTCGAGCTTCAAGATCTTGCCAGTCGTCCTTGTGAATAATATAAAAATCAGGTTTGGAGAATTCGCTTTCCAGAATAGCGAGTTCTTTCTCGGCACCGGAAATGGTTGTTTCCATGGAATCAAATTCCCGCTGTTCATTATAGCTTAGTTTTCGCGGAGCATTGAGTCCATCCTTGCGGATTTTTTTCCTATGATGCAAGGGGTTTGATTTTCCTGAGCTTTTTCCGTCACCCCCTAAGGCTGCATGTCCAGCCTCGCTTTTTTCAAGGTAATAGTCGTAGTTACCAGTTTGGTAGCGAACAATTCCCTGCCCTTCAAAGGCGAGAATGGAGGAGCATACACGGTTTAGAAAATACCGGTCGTGACTGACAACGATGGAGCTTCCGGAAAACCCTATGAGGGCTTCCTCAAGTAATCTCAGCGTATTGAGGTCAAGGTCATTGGTCGGTTCATCAAGAATCAGCACATTACCTCCGCGTTTCAGTATTTTTGCCAGCATGATTCTGCTTTTTTCTCCCCCGCTGAGATGACTGATTTTTGTGTTGATGCGCTCATCAGTGAAGAGGAAACGGCGCAGATAAGGGCGTAGGCCAAGTGTCTTGTCGCCAAGGAGCACCGTTTCGGTCCCTTCGCCAACTTCCTCAAAAACAGACTTATCCTCATCAAGTTGCAGCCTTTCTTGATCAATGTAGTTAATTTCTGTCCGGCTGCCAATTTTGACTGTGCCGGCATCCGGGGGGCGCAATCCTAGAATGACCTTGAGTAGGGTGGATTTTCCAAGCCCATTACGGCCAACGATTCCCATTCGTTCTCCAGCCTGCAAGGACAGCGTGATGTTTTCAAAGAGAACGCGTTCTCCAACACGGCAGCAAATCTTTTCCAGGTCAATCACCCGGTTTGCCAATTTAGGTGCAGGGGGGATAATGGGCTCGATATCCAGATCCTCTTCAGGTGCGTCCTTAGAAGCCTCTTCATAATAGCGTTCAATGCGATCCTTTGATTTTGTTCGGCGGGCACTTGGGGATTTACGGATCCACTGTAGTTCTCGCTTAAGGAATCTCTGTCGTTTGTGTTCATTGCGCTCCTCGGTTTTTTTCTGCTCTGCACGGGCTAGCAGGTAGTCGGTGTAGTTGCCAGTATATGAATGAAAGCGACCGTTACTTAGTTCGACAATCCTTGTGGCAATATTATCCAAAAAATAGCGGTCATGAGTGACAAACAGGCACGTGCCGTTATACCGGGCAAGAAATGATTCAAGCCATTCAATCGCCCCTGTATCCAAGTGGTTTGTGGGTTCATCGAGTATCAGCAGATCCGGGTGCATCAGCAGTGCCCTACAAAGAGCGGTTCGCCGCTTTTCGCCGCCTGATAACGATACTACGTGTTGGTCACCGCGCGGCGCATTCAAGTGATTAATGAGCGATCCGGCTCGCTGTTCAAGGTTCCAACCGTCAAGGACATTAATCCTATCAAGCAGGCTTGCTGCCTTGTGGTCATTGGCATCAAGCAACTCGTATTGGGCAATCAACTCTCGGACATGTTCTGCTCCCGACAGAACATTTTGCAGGACGGTTGCAGATTCATCGAGGTCGAAGATCTGCGGTAGGTATCCGGTGATCAGTTCCCGGCGGCGGGTAAATTCCCCCGTGTCTGGGTTCATGACGCCGGCAGCAATTTTGAGGAAGGTTGACTTGCCGCAACCATTCCTGCCGACAAGTCCGATACGATCCCCTTCGTGTATGGAAAGCGTAGCGCCATCTAGGATGTTTTGAATACCAAATTTTATGCAGAGATCCTTGCCACCAGCGATGGCAGAGACATTCGCTGGCATGGGCTTGCGGCTTGCCATTTCAGCTTAACGGTTTTCCTCTTCGAGGGGTTGTATAAGAATGAAAGGAGATACCACCATGGCTGTGAACTTTGCCTGCGTGGATTCCCAATATTCGGCATGTGGGTGTCCCGGTTTAAGTAAATCTCCGGTTTTCAGTAAGCGGTCGACCTGTGATCTGTCATCAACTGCAATGGCTTTACCGACTTCGGCGAGTTGAAGCGATGCATCCACATAAAGTAACACGCCCTTTTCGAAATGTGTCTTCAAGTATTGCCAATCTACAGTCCCTGAGTATTTCTCGAGTTTCTCTGCTTCATTTAAAGGATCATCGCCGAGCAAGCCGTAACGCATCTTTTCTCCTGAATCAGGTGCCATTCCATCCTCATGCATGGGTTCAGACAGTGTTGTCGGTATGTTGAGAGCGTTGGACGCTTTCCAAAAATAGAATATGCAGCTTCTGCAGAATGAATCCTGAAACCGTATGGTGCAAGCAAGCACCCAAAGAATGAAGGCCTAAGATAGGGCTTAATCCTCAAGCATGATGCCGCCGGTTCCACGAGGCATGGTTTCTTGCTTACGCTGCGGTTCATTGCCGGTTGGTGGCATGGAATTTTGCTGGTTGTTTTCCGAGATACCCGGAGTACGAAGTCCAAATGCCTTGATCACCGATTCGAGACTGTTGAGTTGGGCATCAAAATCCTGTGCTTGAATCCGGTTTGCGACATGCGATAGCCGCCACTTGATGCAAAGCTCCGCGTAGGTCTCAATAATGATGGCTTCAAAGTTCCTGTTCATGGATAGGGTCGAATGTTTTTAAATGCTGATTTTATCAGGGCCTATTATAGAAATCTCTGCTTATTTAATAAACAGTATTGTTGATATTATTGGCAACCTACATGGTGTGGGGGTGAGTCATTCAAACAAGAGAAGTTGGCTATGGACTCGCTGGAGAAGGTTACGTCATCAAAGCAAATAGGTGCGTTTATTAAAAATATGGTGTTTGCATAATTGCTGATTTCTATCATTATAATGGCCGTGAGTTTTTCGAAGAGTCAGTATTACCGGGTTTTTGCTGTGCTCGTTTATCGCTGTGTATTGCCATTATTTTTGGGTGTTTCGTGTGTTTCCAACGAACTGCCCAATGAGGTATTGGCTTCAAGCCAGCCGGCTTCGCCAGACTCTTTCCGTTGGACACTGACCACAGCTCCTCAGATTATTAATGTTTCTGCATATGATCCCAAGGAGCGGCAGCGCAAGGGTTCATCCTATACGGTGCATGACTTGTCTGCATTGCGTCGAAATGGTGCGCTTGGATTGATCGCGCGTTGTGGCAAGGGGGGCAAACTGGATGATAAGTGTGCTTCTTTTCTGTTGGCTGCCGAAAAGCAGAAGATGTTGTTAGGGGCCTACTATTTTGTCCTCAAGGGAGTAGATCCCTCATGGCAGGCTGATCAATTTGTCGACCAAATGCTTGCGATCAAGTCAGCGAAGAGGCTGAAGACTCCTGAAATCCTGCTTGCGGGTGATTTTGATTCGCGCTCTACGCCTCGCGATATTGTTCGTTTTATTGATAGAATTGAACAACGCACTGGTCATTTGCCGATTATTTACCTTGAGAACAGTGCTGCGTTGCGTAAATCCCTGCAGACGGCCACGATGTCTCAGAAAAAGAGGATTGGTCAGTGCCCCTATTGGATTGCATTATATTCTTCAAGTAAAGCGGGTCTGGAAACGCCCGACAGGTTGATGCGAGAATATGGCATTTGGAGGGAATGGGTGCTCTGGCAATATGGAGGCGTCCACTGGGATTCCCGGCGCAAGCGGTCTAGGCCTGACTCCTACAGGGGTATTCGTTATCGAGCACCGGATTATTTTGGTGATCTTGATCGTCCCACAGAGCGAAATGCCTTTAATGGAACACCGCGTCAGTTGTACCATTTCTGGGCTAAACAATCCTGGGATTGGTAAAATTCTCATGGGGGAATGGGGCTGTGAGGCGGTAAAAAGGCATGCATTTTGCATTAACATAGCCCCAAAAGCTGCCTCTTACGGGCAGTCCGTCAGTGCCTTTTGTTGGTGATAAAACTTAAAACTGCTTGCAAAATGCCTCTCAAACCGCTTTGATGCGCCCGCTGGTGCATTCATTTAGGGTAGGTACCGAAGCGGTCAAACGGGGCAGACTGTAAATCTGCTGGCTATGCCTTCACAGGTTCGAATCCTGTCCTGCCCACTTCCCTGCTACTGATAGGAATTTTCTTTTTCGTCAAGGTGCCGCCCCATGCCGGCAGGCCGGGTTGAGTGGGGGTATGTCTTTTACATCTCCTGTGCATCTGTCTTGTTATAAGAGCGATTTCAGTTCATGGACACGCAGCGTGGTGAAGGCGACCGGCCCGCCGTCGGCCTCAATGCTGATGTGTGGTCCGGCTGCTAAGGATTGCCTTTTCCGCC
>CALCSP010000717.1 GCA_937893785.1 uncultured Verrucomicrobiales bacterium | reverse complement strand
CGTATTCGTGCGGCAGCCAGATCAACTGACAGGCACCTAATGCTTGATTCCAGGGAAGCGGCCTTAGACCTAGAAATTGTTCGTTAGCAAGTTTCCTGCCTACCTTGGCGCTTAGATGGGCAATGATTGAACAATCTGGGCATCCGGGTAAGATGAAGAATGATCAGATGGTGTCTTTTCTTTATCCTTAGTCACATGCTTCCGGCACTGGCCGGGCCCGGTTCCTACGTGGTTGTTAGCTCTCAATCCACAGCTGATGACCCGGAATGGGCCAAAGTCATCGAGACCTTAAACGTTCAACATAAATCCCTAGCAACAATACGTTTTCCTGATGGGCGGCCGGACGATGTGCTTGAGCAACTGCGCAAGATTCATCCGAGATACACCTGTTTTGTGGCACGACATGAGGAAGTAACGAGGAAATTTGTCACCCAGGTGCATCAAATGACGCGCATGCTGGATGACGACCCGTATGCTGACACCATGTGGGGCATTCTTACCGGCTATGATGCATCCAACGCTAAGCGTATAGCTTCCACGCGACAACCCTTGGTCATTGAGCGGGTGGCTTCGGGTACGGAGGTGGCGCTTGAGCAATGCCGAGAAGGGATCTGGTATTGTGAATTGAAGCAAGGCCGAATGGTGCGCAAGAAGCCGGGCGGAAAGCCGATCGAGGGGCAAGGGCCCGAGGATACCACGGAAGCGCTTGCTGATACCCTGAACAATTACAATGCTCAGTTATTCGTGACGTCAGGACATGCCACGGAGCGTGGATGGCAGATTGGATTTACCTATCGCAACGGTTTCTTCAAATGCTCTGACGGGAATCTTTTCGGCGTTGACACCAAGGGTCGACGTATTGAAATCCAATCACCAGACCCGAAGGTTTACATGCCGATTGGTAATTGTTTGATGGGTCATATTGATAGTCAGGATGCGATGGCACTTGCATGGCTTAAAAGTGCCGGAGTACGCCAGATGCTTGGCTACACGGTGCCAACCTGGTATGGATATGCCGGCTGGGGATGCCTTGACTATTTTGTGGAGCAACCGGGAAGGTTCAGCTTTTCGGAAGCCTATTTCGCCAACCAGCACGCCTTGATCCATCGTCTGGAAACCTGTTTTCCTGAAATCGCCCGTGTGGAGCTCAAGGATCCAAACGAAGCGGGTAAGATGCGAGCAAAAATCAAGGGTAATGCACAGGCTAGGCGGGCAGGATTAAAGGCACAGGATGCTGTTGGGCTTCTTTTTGATCGCGATGCCGTTGTCTTTTATGGTGATCCGGCGTGGGATGCACGATTGGCTTCAGGGGACTGCGCATATGATCAGCAACTCCGCCAAGAAGGCAATATGTATACGTTGCTGATCAAGCCAAGGTGGGGCAAAAAGGCCTTTGATCCAGTCAATACCAATGGCAGTCAACGCGGAGGGCGCCCTATTGTGGCACATTTCCCCCAAAGATTGCAGGACATCAGGATTATGGAAGGTGGCACGCTTAATCCTGTTATCACCGATGACTTTATACTGGTGCCCAACCCGGGCAGCACTGATGGCGGGGCATTAAAGGTTGTCTTTACAGCCCAGCCAGCGGGCTAGTCAAAACTTGCTGCGGTTTTGCGGTAGGCACAGAGGTCGTTCTCCCCGTAGTATGTCAGCAATATTGCCCCGTCTGCTGCAACGGCATGGAAGAACTCCTGAACGAATTCTTGTTCGCCAGGCCATGGATAAATGAAAAAGAGGTCTACTTCATCCAGACCGTGCTCCATCCCTTCATATCGTGCTACTTCATCAAAGCTGGACTGCCCGAACGCCTGCTGCTCAGGCAGGACAAGCTCTGCTCCGCCACTTCCGTTACCGCACTCAAAACCTTCAGGCATATAATCAGAGTTGATGATCTGGATGTCGATGCCGAAATCATCTGCTAGTTTTTCTGACGAGTTGACCAGTTCTTCTTCAATTTCGATACCGTAGGCATCATAGCCCAGAAGTGCCGCAAAACAGGTGCCAATCCCGAAACCACTGCCCCATTCGCAGTAAACCCTGCCCAGAGGGATATCCTGATCAGTGAGATAATCAAGGGCATTATAGATTGCCACAGCATCACTGGGAATAAAGCGAGGCATCTTCCTGTTACGCCCGCTTTCAAAAAGGCAGTCAATACGCCGGTTGGCTTCTTCAAGATAAGCGGCAACCTTAGCCGGCAGGGGCTTGTTTTCGATGTGTATTTCTAACTCTTCGATGGCCACTTCAAACTGAGTTTAACATACTCGCTGCACAGGGGCGATTTTCATTTATGAAATGCCACTCGATGATTATGGCAGATCATCGTTGGTCAAGTGTGGCTAATGAGCTAATTTAGGGACATGAAATGGAAACTATTTCTACCGTTCTTACTTGGCATTGCCAATTTGCCTGCTGCCGATTGGCCTAATTGGAGGGGGCCCAACTTTGATGGAATCTCCACGGAAACGGACTGGGATCCTGAAAAAATAGATAATGTTCTCTGGAAAACGGAGGTTGGAACGGGGTTTTCAGGGGTCGCTGTTGCCAATGGTCGGGTTTATACCCTTGGTCATGACGGCAGAAAGTCAGGAGGAAAGGAAACTGTCTATTGTCTGGACGTAAAGAGCGGCAAGAAAATCTGGTCGGATACTTACTCTGCCCAGTTGCTGCCCAATCTGCATGAGGGAGGACCAGCGGCAACGCCCACGATACACGGGGATCATGTATACACCCTTGGCAAAGACGGGAAATTCAATTGTTATCTGGCGGAGAGCGGCGAGAAAATTTGGGGACGTGACGTGTTGGCTGATTCCGGGATGAACCGCCCCGCGGATTGGGGATTTGCGGGCTCACCACTGATTTCGGCAGAGATGGTTATTATTGAGGCGGCCCATACCATTGCCTATGATCGAGAAAACGGGAAAGTAATCTGGAAAAGTGATCGTTTTAAACCAGCCTATGCAACGCCTGTTATTTTTGTTCACAAGGGTCGCAAGTTACTCGTGACCCTAAAGACAGAGGGGCTTGTTGTGCTGGATGTGGCTAGTGGCAAGACTGTTGCCGTGCAGGAATGGAAGACACGCTTCAGTACAAATGCTACCACCCCGATGGTCATGGGTGATAAAATCTTTATTTCGACCGGGTATGGCAGAGGTTGTGGGCTTTACGAGTTTACCGGTGATGCATTCAAGGAAATATATAGCAACAAGGCCATCAGCAACCACATGGCAAATTGTGTTTTGATTGAAGGCCATCTCTATGGAATCAGCGGGAACACACACGGCATCAGCAAAAAGGAGCTGGTGTGCATGAAGCTTGATACCGGCGAGGTCAAGTGGAAGGAACAGGGGTTTGGGTGTGGCACCGTGAGTGCCGCGGGCAATAAGCTAGTGGTTTTAACGGAGCGTGGGGAACTGGTAGTTTCAAGGGCATCACCTGAAGGGTTTGATGCCTTGTCACGTGCCCAGGTAAACACGGGTCGTTGCTGGACGGTGCCGGTCTTGGCAAACGGGGTTATTTACACGCGTAATTCGAGGGGGAGGCTGGTTGCTGTGGGAGTCGGTGGAAAGGGCTGATTGTCGGTCGTCATACCGTTGGCAACTAAACGAATAGATCCAGCAACAGCGGAGGTGATTGCTTAATTGCAGGATGATCCCTGCCTGAAGAAAACATTAATTAAAGTAATCCCGGGATTCAAATTATTGATTTAGAAAATCTGATCCTGGCGCTTTAAGCTTTGGCCATGAAATCACTCGATTTCCAAGCAAGGTATTGTCTGCCATTGATAATGGCTGTTACCGTGATTTTGCTCTTCGGCAGTCCAGCTTTATGCAAGGCCCGGTCAAAAAGCCCGGATAACGCATCTCTGACCTTCGTTTACATTCATGGCTTCGGCGGGGAAAAGCAATCCCCTCAGTTTTGTGCCAACACGCAAGAATTCCTCACCTCGGCCAACAATACGTCCCGGGTTATTAATTACCGCTGGGACTCCGTCAAAGTCGATCCGTTGCGTGCTGGAGCATCCTGGGTTCGTTCACAGCAGCGCGCAGACACGGAGGCCAAAGAATTCAGGAGAAGGATCATTGATAAGCTGGAGGGTGAGAAAACCCCCTATGTTCTTGTTGGCTTTAGCGTTGGCTCAAGAGTGATACTCGAAGCAATAAAAAGCACAGGCAGCCCGCTTGAACATGTCCGAGGAATTTATTTTCTTGGATCCGCAATGACTAAAGACACCACTCTTGAGCAAAGATCGGTGTTACCTAGAGGCATGCGGATCATTAATTATCATTCCCCGGTGCGTGATACCGTGCATAGCGTGGCTTTCAATTTCATGAGTAGTCTTCCTGCTGGAGGACAGTATGGCTTTGATGACGATAGGGTCTTTGAAAATCGACGCGTATCCTGCTCTCATGCCCACAAAGGGGTTGGTGTCCACATTGACTATTCTGGTCTTGCCGTGGCAATTGCCTCCATGGAGATTTACAAAATGGGCATCCGTATACCAGGCAAGATGAAACCCAATCTGGTCACGCGGGTGGGTCAGGGCAGCACCTGGTGGAACAAGGTATTGCCTGTCGAAGGGACGTGGAATAATGCCCGCGAACGGATTGAGATCGAGCAACATAACATGCACCACAATTATTTCCGCGCCGTGCGTGTCAGCCAGTCAGGCAAGCGTTACCGTATTGCCCGATCTGAGAACCTGCACGCCATCCTGGGGTATCTCGGGGTTGCATCCCTGTGACCGGCATACCTTTAAAGGATCCGGTCCGTCGACCATTTGTCCCAAGCGGGTGCTTTTTCATTACAGGATTTGCCCTTTGCACCGGATTTGGCGATGATAGATGCAAGCATGTCGATTCAAATCACAACCAAGACAACCGCCTCTTCTCTGAGTAGGACGGAATTTCTCATCGTTTTTGCCAAGCAGGGCAGCAAGGTCCGGCTGCCGAAGGGTGTTGTCCTGCCGGCCAATTCGCTGGATGCCTTCAAGGGCCATGCTCGTGAAATAAGGGTGACGGATGCCCAGCGGGGCAATGCAAAGCGTGTCTTACTGGTTGGGGTTGGAGCCAGCGGGGACATTGCCGAGGAGTCCCTGAGGAGGATTGCCGCCATGGTTTCAAGGCAGGCCGGGCAGACTGGAAGCCGTTCTGCCTCAGTCTGGATTGACTTGCCGTTTGGGCGCAAGTCTGTCGGGTTCGGGCAAGCAATCGCCGAAGGACTGGTAATGGGCTTTTACAGGCTCTCGGAATTTAAAAGCCAGGCACAGCCGGCGGGTTTAAAGCGTCTTGTCATCTATGCCGGGAAGGAATTTAATGAGGGTGTTCGACGTGGATATGCCATTGGTACGGCAAACCTTCTGGCCCGGCGCCTGCAGGATACGCCGGCAAACCTAATGCGCCCCCGAGACCTTGTGCGGGAGGCTCGCAGATTGGCAAGCGCCTCCCCGAAGATTACCTGCCGGGCCCATGATGAAAAGGCGATGGCGCGTATGTCAATGGGTTCACTTTTATCCGTTTCCCGGGGCTCGTCGGAACCTGCCTACCTGATACACATGGTCTACAAGCCCACAAAGCAGCCCAGGAAAAAAGTTTGTCTTGTGGGCAAGGGGCTCACTTTTGATTCAGGAGGCATTAGTCTTAAGCCTTCCGGGAAGATGCACGAAATGAAATACGACATGTCCGGCGGCGCTGCCGTTCTGGGGGTTTTCCATGCATTAGCCAAACTCAATCCGGATGTCGAGGTGCATGGACTAGTCCCTGCATCTGAAAATCTTCCTGATGGCAAAGCAAACAAACCAGGAGACCTGGTCAAGGCCAGCAATGGCCTGACGATTGAGGTGCTAAACACGGATGCCGAGGGTAGGTTGATTCTTGCAGATGCCCTTGCCTATGCGGCAAAGAAAATCAAGCCTGATGCAATGATTGACCTGGCAACACTTACCGGTGCCGTAGTGGTTGCCCTGGGGCATGAGCTAAGTGGTGTGATGGGTAATAACCGGGACTTGATTGATGAACTGGTTGCATCTGGTGAGGCAACGGGTGAGGGAGTCTGGGCGCTGCCGATACTTGATTACCACAAGGAGCAAATGCAGGGTTCTGTAGGCGACCTCAGAAATATCAGTGGGCCGGAAACGGGAGCTGGGTCCTGTACTGCTGGAGCGTTTCTTTCTTATTTTACCGGCGATATACCATGGGCACATCTAGATATTGCGGGGAGTGCATGGGGTGCCGGGGAGCGTGATTATCAGGGTGGCAATGTCGGTACTGGAGTAGGCGTCCGGTTGTTGGTGCATTACCTTGATCACTGTTCGGCAAATTGATGCTGATGATTTCACCACTCCGTTGTACTTGTAAGATTGGGATGATGCTTACAAGCCTTCTGGCTTCTATCCAGTTAGGTGCCTCGACTACGGATCAAGCCGATATCGCGGCACTTGTTGAGAAAACGCATCAGAACTCGCTTGCGGCCAGAGAGCGGGTTTTGCGGAAAACTATTGGGAGGGACAGCAGTTGGCCACAAGGCAACTGGGGAGATGTGCTTTGGTCACTTGCAGCACTTTACCTGAACGAACGGGTAGATGCGGCGAATGACCGCTTGCTCGAAGACGCTAAAGAATACATTGCGGCTCGCAAAGCCCAACAGGGGGTTCCGTCGTTCCTGCCTGAAGATGCCAAAACCCCATGGACCTATTTCGCGCTCACCGATTACGTTAGGATTCTCCACCTGTTTCACGCCAAGAGCCCCCACTTTCCGGGACGTCTTGAAAAGGCGACAGAAGCTGCCATGAAGGAAGCCCTGTGGTGCTGGGTAAAGTCCGAGAGCACGGTAGCTGGCGCAACTCTGGACGATCTACTCGTGACGTTAGGCACTGAGAACCATGACCTCACCCTGCGCCCAAACTATTACTTGATCGCTGCCCTATTGGCGGATGATCCGGCGTTTCGCGATCGACGCTATGACGACGGCCATACCGCAGCCGAGCATGCCAAGGCATACGCCAGCTACTTTCAGAGGTGGACGGGTAAACGCGTGTCAACGGGGCTATGGATTGAGGTCGGATCTAATGGCTACCAGAAGTATTCCTGGCCATCGCTTTTTAACCTTCATGAGTTGGCGCCGGATCCGTTGATCAGGAAGCGTTTTGGCATGTTGCTGGATTTAGCCTTCGTCGAGGAGGCTCAGATCTCCGTACGTGGGCGGCGTGGCGGTGGGCGAAGCCGGGCCTATGGGGGGAAAGGGGGATTTGAATCCTACAAGAACCTACTCTACGCGCCCGAAGGGCAACCTGCTATTGGAAGTCATTCCAATGTGATTGAGACTAGTCGCTATCAACTGCCTGCAGCTGCCATATTACTTCGGTTCAGGGAATTCCCCACCAGTAAGCCCTTTATCATTCGTAACCGTGTCCTTGGAGAGCTGGAATACAAGAAAGATAATGGAAGCCAGCGCTTCGCCTCCGATTCTGCCTTGGTAAATTACGCTTACCGGACGCCGCACTACCTGCTGGGAAGCACCTTACAGGACCCGACCCTGACCAATTCTGACCCGGAATCCGAAAGAGGAGCGGACTGGAAGTATTCGGGAATATCCAGACAGAACCGCTGCTTAGGTATGCTCTTTGATGATCCTGCCAGTGACACCGTTAGTGAAGTCTACCCGGTGATCGATAAGACTGGCGGTGGCAGGCCGCAGCACCCTTTCTGGAGTGTCCAACACGAGAACGTTCTCATCCTTCAGCGGATCGCACCGCAAACTCGTAAGCGTATGGGCTCCTATAACACCGGCGCGATCAGTATCCGCTATGAAGGACCGGGGCTTGAGCATGTGGAAGAGAATGAATGGATCTTTAGCAGCAATGGTAAGGCCTTTCTTGCGGTGAAGTTCCTTGATGGTGGCCATAAATGGATCGAGGACGCAAAAGAGGCTGGGCCTGTAAAGTTCGTCCACCCGACCGACACTTCCAGGGTGCTCATGCATGCCGGAGACCTGAGTGCCCACGCGTCATTCGAGCAGTTCCGTAAACAGGTGCAGTCCCATCGCCTGACAGTTACCTCGAACCGTGTGGACTACGAGTATGGAACGGCGAAAACCCGGCTGGCAGTCACACGTTTCGATGTGGAGAACCCGGAAACCTTTAAGCTGCCGGAAGTTGACGGCAAGCCGATTGACATACGCCCTACCACGACTTGGCAAAGCCCTTATCTTAACGGACAATT
>CALCSP010000716.1 GCA_937893785.1 uncultured Verrucomicrobiales bacterium | reverse complement strand
GAGAAAATCTCTTCTTTTCATGCTGCTGTTTCTTATTGTCCTGCCGCGCAGGCAATGTCCAGCTGATAAGTATCTTCGTTGCCGTGCGGGGGCAGCGATTTCCCAAGCGGTTTCTTTGCCTGATTCGTGAAGGCTAGCTTTTGCGTAGGCTGGAAAACACCTTGCCTGTTGGTTTAGCAGGAAGTGTGCCTTGCCAATCGACGAGCATTTTCTTGAGGTGATCGACGATTGCCTTGTTCTTCTCGGCAAGGTTGTTCTTTTCCAGTGGGTCTTTAACTAAATCGTAAAGCTCAATATGTTGGGTGCTCTGGTCAGTCACTAGCTTCCAGTTTTTGTGCACGACCACATAAGCAGCCCAGTGATTGGGCATAAGCCGGGACACAGGTCGCGCGGAAAGCGTTTTCCAGAAAAGCGGTTTTTCTCTTAATGCTTGTCCTTGCCCTAGCAGGGTTGCCAGTTGACTGCTTCCATCAGGATTATAAGAGTCCGGCAACTTGACTTTCGCGATCTCACAGAAGGTGGGCAAAAGGTCTACGGCTGAAAAAATGGAGGTTCTGTCCACTTTGCCCGCAGCTATTTTCCCTGGCCAGCGTGCAATAAAGGGGACGCCGATCCCACCTTCAAACAGAGAAGCTTTATAGCCCTTGCGGCCACCGGTAATACCCTTTGCAGCGGCAATATTATATCCCTCGCCGGTAGCCGTATCGTGCATTTTTTTTAGAGCCACTTCTCGTGTCATTCTGGCTGGGCCGTTGTCGGAACTGAAAATAACCAGTGTGTTTTGAGTGATTTCCAACCGGTCCAAGGCATTCAATACTTCACCGACACGGTCATCCGCGTGGGATAGCACAGAAGCGTAGATGTTATCGGCTTCTTCCAATTGCGGGAAGCGTTTGCGGTATTTGGGTACGGTATGGAACGGGGTGTGCGGCTCGTGTAGCCAGAGGTTTATAAAGAACGGCTGGTTTGCCTTATGGCTTTTTTCAATGAAGGCGATGGTGTTTTTGGCATCATCGTGCACCGGCATTTGCTTGCCGGAACAATTAAATGCTCCATAGGCATTAAATCCATAGGCTGCAGGTGTTGGAGAATCGGGGATCATGTCATTGGCCAAGTGCCATTTGCCATAGTGGGCGGTCAGGTAACCTGCTTGTTGAAGGAAGCGCGATAGGAGCGGGGCACTTGGATCCAGCCAGTCCGGCATGCCCCGCTTGGCGTTATTGGGAACCCAGGCAAAGTGACCATTGATGTTGTAGCGTGCCGGGAAATGTCCGGTCATCACGGCGGTGCGACTTGGTGAGCAGACGCCACTGGCGACAGTGAAGCGATGAAAGTCCGTCCCTTCTTTGGCCAGTCGGTCGATGTTGGGTGTTTTGACATAGGGGTGGCCATGGCAACTGAGATCTCCCCATCCCCAGTCATCGGCAAAGATAAAGAGGATGTTGGGTCGTTCGGCCTGATCGGCGACGGCAACGGAAGAGTAGGCGCCAAGCAAACAGAGAATAAATAGCAATCGGTTCATTTGTTCTTTAGGGGTTCGATCTCATCACCAATGCCATTGCCGTTTTTATCGGTAACATCTGAGAGTGGATTGTTAATTACGGCTTGCCAGGCGATTTCACGGAAAATGGCATCAAGCTCGGCATTCACGTGCTTTTGCCTGGGCCTTTGTTTAATGAGTTTGGGCGACTTTTTGTAGAGGGTGGCATAGAAGACATAGCCCTCCAGCCAAGCCATACCCTCACCGAGGTGCCCGCCATCACTCCATATAGACGGGCTTTTGCCTTCAGTCTTCCTGTTGAGTGCCTTGATGCCCGGAAGTTTCCCCTCGAAATAAAGTTCCAGTGCCGAGAGCATGGCCTCATTGGTCGGCATGACATGGACTTTGCCCGGGTAACGCTTGTCCAGCCCGGCAATCTGGTCGGTGATTGTCCCATGGGTCTTCTTGGCCTTGGCTCGGTAGTTTTCAATCTTTGGTTGCCGGTCGCCGGTGCTGAAACCATCGGCCCACTGTGGCCAGCCATTGAAGACATAGAATTCCATCTTCGGATTGAACTTCAGGCAGAAGTCGATCCAGCCGAAGTAATATTCGGGTCGGTCATTGGTGTAACTGCCCCACATCATGGCATCCCATTTACCGGTCGTGATGGCACTCAAACATACCGGGTTCGGCTTGCCTTTGGATGAGAGAATGCCGTTTTCCAGTTCCCACATCATGCGGGCAGCGCCAAGTTCTCCTCCCCGGTAGTTGACACGCAACTGCTGATCAAGTCCGGCCGCCTCGGCAATTTGCGGCAGCGTACTAAAGCCCGGGCGCATCCAGCTGTGACCGGTGGCGACGATGCGCAACCCGCTGCCTTTCGGGTAACCAAGTTTTTTGGCGCCACCAATTCCTTTTACAGGAATAGCACGGATCTGTGCAGGATCCTTCAGGTAAGTGGCACCACGTATGGACGGGTGCTCATCATGTCCGTGGCCGAGCCATGGAATGGGCACAGGTCTGCTGGTGCGATGTTTAGCCTGTGGCCGCTTGAACGCTGCCTGTTCGGCCAGCAAGCAGCTGGTAACGAGCAGCAGGGAACAAAGGAAAAGGGATTTTGATTTCAGGGTTTTGTATGGGTTTGGAATACGTTATTTTTGCTGACGCTCCATTTTTTTCAAGTGAGGCGAGCGAAGTG
>CALCSP010000715.1 GCA_937893785.1 uncultured Verrucomicrobiales bacterium | reverse complement strand
TTGGAAGCGTATTTTTTTGCGAGGCTTCGATTTAAGGAAGCCGCTCCGCCTCCACCAAATCCGCCGGAAGCTGCCTCACCCGCCGCGGGTGCCGGTATGCCCCTGAAATTGGAAGCACCGAGCCTGGCATTTCCCTCTTTTAACTCTTCCAGTTCCCCAGAGGCATCTTCAAATTCAGCATCCAACATCTTTTCTTTCGCTTTCAGAACAGCACTGGAAATGGTTGTCGGCACAGCAGAAAGAGCAAGCCCCTTGACTGCGGTGGCATAAACCCGGCTCTCAAGCGCAATGTCACGGGGTTGCAGTTCCATCATATCGCCAAGGTGACTGGCCGTATTGGAAGGTTCCTCGCCGCCAAGGGCTTCACCCAGCAGGATGCGTTCCACAATATTGAGACGACCATACTTCCAGGGCAACAGGTAAGGACTTAGATCAGCGCCCAACAGGTAATGATCCATGAAGGTCTTATCCCTCTTTGACACAAGGTAGGGACTGATCACTTCCCTGAAAAACACGGGATCACGCCGACTGAGAAAAAAGTGCAGCTCGTGACAGGCATATTTCGAGTATTTAGCGCGCTTTTCCTCAGGCTTGAGCGTTGGCCATTGGACAAGGAAACCGAATTCTTTCAAGTTAGAGTCGGCATTAAGTGCAGTAAGGCACGTATAGACTTTCGAGAGTTCCTCATAGGTTTCCACCTTCGCAGTTCGAACATCTCGGATCTTGAGTTCCTCACCCTTCTGCAGGACGGTTGTCTGTTTTTGCTCCGAGAAATGCCCATTCGGGTCAAGGCCAGTCGTCAACCTCAGGTCACGCAGCTTGGTCCCTCTCTCGGGAAGAGCAAGCTGGCGGTACACAGTATTCTGAGGATCCACCGCTAGGATGTGCAAGAACTGACGGTCACCGAGATCCGCGCTATCGACACTGACAATACCATTCTCGTCGGGAACGAGGTTGTAGATGACGGGTGCCCCCTCAGCAAGGAAGTCCAGGCTGGGGCTGACGGTTCCACGGGAGTTCTTCCTCAATTGCTCACTGGCAAAGGGATCGTCCTGCGGCTTGGCTGCCTCCTCCCTTTTGGCCATGGTATCCTGCACACTGGCTTGCCATTCCTGACCGTCCTTGGCGTTATCAGTCCCCGTTGCCGTGTCCCGAACTGCCCAGGGATTGAGAATTAGTCCGGGACGCGAGAGCATGTTGCCGGGAAATTTCTGTGCTCCCCGTCGCTCAATAATATATCGGTATTCATCGCCAATATCACGCCCGCTCAGGTATCGCGAAGTCGATCTGCCACGGTTGATGATGTAAGGTTCCGTGTAGGGGAACCTGCCAATCTGGCCAGGCAGTGAAAAAGCAGGTAGGTAGCGGCTGGCAACAAGGTGCACACGGGTGAAATTTCCCGCACCGGAAAGTTGAATTCGCGTCTTCTGCTGCCCGTGATCCACCTTCACAACTTGCAGGCTGCCGCCCCGATTAATCTCAAGGTGACGGTTCGAACCAAGGGCATAACCATGAGCGAATTCACCGCTTGTGACACGCAGGGAGAGAACCTTACCCAGTTCCTTTAAAGCCAGCATGTAGTCGCCTGCACGCAAACCTTTGATCCGGACAAAACCATTATTCAGGCTCAACGCCTGCAATTGATCAGAGACAAAGGTTTTACCACGCACCTCCAGCAAGGCAAAGTCAGCAGGCGTTACCATTGCAGCACTACCCGCATAGGGAATGTTAAGAGTGCTGCCCTCTAGGCCATGAATCGATCCGGGAAGATGCACATAATCCGCCCCAAGCTGCCAGCTGCGAGCACCTCCCGGAACACTTTCTGCGGTAATCCGGACAACGCCTGGCAGTGCCCCAAGCATGACTTGCCCCTTTGCCGAGGACTTCAGCGTGACTGAATAGGGTGTCTTGTAGTCACGATGCTTTAAGGAAAGGCGGATCGGAATGTCTGTAAATGCCTCACCATTCTTTCCCAGCATCTCAATCACGTAATTGTTGCCAATCTTCGCCAGATGCGGCAGCCAGACATGCTCGGTCTGATTGATGCCATTTACTTCAAAGGACGCCGAAGCCGAAACCTTTTGCACCTTGCCGGTGCTGACGTTGCGCACCGAGCCACTTAAGGTTACCTGGAGCCTGTGTAGGCGCTCAGGCACACGGAAATCGCAGGTCGACTCTCGATCCTCAGCAAGCTGAAAGGACGGCACCTCAAGGGTTGAAGTAATCCCATCATGGTCGATGGAAGTAATCCTTAAAGCGGTGTCATTGAGCAGGCCCAGTGTGGTTGGTGAACCGTTTAACGTTAGACCGGGACGAACTGCAATCGATGTCAGGTGCCCGGGAAGCAGGGTCTCTGCCTCAACATGGAACCCGGCGCTCAAGCTGTAACGTTCCGCGGGCATCGCGTGAAGCTTAAGTGAGGCAAAGCTTCCATCGGCCAGAATCACCGGTTGCCGCCCCGGATTGGTCGAATAGGGAACCATGACGACGCCATGCTTATCAGCCTGGAACTGCCGACCGGCTATCCAGACCGATGGGTCCGCAACCGGCTTGTTCTCGAGGTCAAGGACATGGAAGGCTGTTCCCGCAGGTGTCGGACGAGAAAGGTATTGTAAGCCACCCTTTCGGATCAACGCTCGACTGGAGCGGCCGTTTCCAATGAGTTCAACAACCCAGACACCGCGCTTGTTCGCCAGCTCGGGAAATTCAAAGCTACGCAACACTCGCCTTAGCGGGGGCTCATCGTAAGTGTAACGCTTCTCAACATTGGCAACCAGTCCATCAAGCTCAAGGTCTGTATTCACCTCCCGCTCCTCCTGGAGATAATAATTAATCACGTTGATTTCGTAAACCTTGACGATTAGTTCCCGAACATTCTTGACCTCAATACCTATTGAAACCGGGTCACCTGCAGCAAAAGTCCGGGGATTGCTCCTCACAAACTGAAGATCAACCCGGTCCTTGAGCGCCTCATAGGCAGCTGGTGAGAGCAGCGAATACCACTTCTCCTGGTCGCCTGCCCCGGCAAGAATCTTTGCCTCGGCAAACACCGGCTTAAGCCAAGATTCCCGCACATAGCTGACATAGTTTTTCCATCCTCCCTCATTAACAAAAAGACGCAGAAAGAACTCGCGTACAAGCTGCTCATCACTACCGATTGCCCTGCAGGCGGTCACCTTGCGAAAATCAGCACCAAGGTTGGCAACCACGCGCCGGCGATCGGGATCCTCAAGGTAGCGCGGTTCAACATAGCTAGCACGACGCGGCAACTTCAGGTATTCCAGAAAGAGCGCCCGGTCGTATTTTCCGGCATCGCGTTGGTCGGCTAGAACATGATAGAGTGCGTGAGTCTTAAGGGCATTAAAGGAGGAACTAAGTCCCCGCACGAAATTCCATACCCGCAAAAGGTAAGCACTTCTGGCTACAGGGTCTCTCTCCCAGTCAACATCGGCATTGGGGTGCAACTTACTGATCACTGTATTGACGTAGTTACGGTTGTTTATTAGCTCAGGACGCAGTGCCAGGAGTTCTTCAAGCTGAATGGACAAAAGGGCCCGGTGAATGTTGAATTCTCCGAAACCCCGCGATTCCTTGCTCTTCAAGTCAGCGTGAACCAGCGCGACAAGATTTGGGAAATCGGGACGCATCAAGCGCTGCAGCAGATGACGACGACGAACCTGGTCGAGCTTAAGCTCTCCCCTCAACAGGTGCTCCAACCCGCTATCCTCAACCCCGTCCAGATTCTTGTGTGTTGAAAGGGCACGCCGGAGAAATGCATCCCCGCTCACCTGTTTCGAGTCAAGACCTGTGGGAAGCGAAGGCTTTACATTGAGTTCCTGCTTCTGGTGATCAAAGCGCAACTCAAGCTTCTTGACGAGGTATTCCAGCGAACCCTCGGGATCTTTTTCATAGGCCAACAGGGCTTGGCGGTTACGAATTTCCTGATACCGGCTGCTCCTTCCGTGACGCTTGATCCATGGCGTCAGCATTTTTTCAACAGCATCGAGATCACCTCCAGCCTGATGGTGAAGGCAATAAAAATAATAGTAGTCCTCGGTACCAGGAATCAGCTGCCCGAGAGCTGCCTCACGGTCTTCAGCAAGGGCGAAAGTCTCGATATAGCCAATTTCTTTGGCAATCACCTCCTGGGCAACAATGCCGGATATCGCGAGACCGAACACAGCCGCAGGGAGAAGTTTCTTTCTGAGAATAATCATGGGAGTCTTGGTAAAGAGTGAGACTTTGCTTTGAGTAATAAACGTGTATTTCTGCCGTTTATTAGAGAATAATTAGGGAATAAGTTGCCGACTTGCGCCGAACAGGAAGGAAATAGCAACGCGAAGAATATAGCTTCAAATCAACGCGATTCTATGTAAAGATCCGGAAAAAGTTCTGCGAGGCATTGACTTCGAGTTCCTTGCGCCTGCACGCACCTTAGCTATTCGAAGTTTCCACGATCCCTATGGAGGCTTAAAGCTTCTAGGAGTTACCGACCAGCCTTTTGGGA
>CALCSP010000714.1 GCA_937893785.1 uncultured Verrucomicrobiales bacterium | reverse complement strand
GGCTGCGATGAGTTGGGCAGAGTCCATCGGCTCCGATGAGCAGCGTAGAAATGCGATTATCGGTGTAGGCAGGGCCTGGTCAAAAAGGGACGCTGATGGGGCCGCTGAGTGGATGGTTTCTTCAGGTGTTTCAGAAGATGTGCAGCAGGCGATTCTCAATCCTCCAAAAAGGGATGATAATGGTCGCCAGCGCCGCTGATCTGCCAGCCTAAGAGAACGAGTTATGCAAAATAAACGGGTTATTCACTGCTCTTATTTTTTGCTTACAACGGCAATGTTTGTTGTCGGTTCTCAGTTTGCGGAACCACCGTCCACAGGTGTGATTTTGCCGGAAAAAGAAAAACTAACTCCACTCGTTAAGGCTAGTCCTATAGAGAAGATCAGTGCGCTGGCGGGTGCGGAAAAACCAATGACTTCGCCGAGGCGAAACGATTCGAGTGCCGTTCAAAGTGATGATGGTTCGCCTCTCTCGCTGTCATTGTTGGTTGAAAAATGGAACGGCAAAGGACTGCGCTTTGAGGATTTTGCACCTGAGAAAGGTCCCCTGAGTGAGGAGCAGATTGAAGAGTTGGTGCTTGCTTCCATCAAGTCATCTGACCCAGTGGAGCGCCGACGTGCCTTTGACCGGATCCTTCAGGAGATGCGGCAGGATTCGTTCACTGTGGAGCAGGCCATGACCATTCGTAAGGTCATGCATAATAATAAAGCAAGCGGAGATCAGTGGCGCACCTTTGATTATGCCTGGGGAGCCAATGATCCAGAGGCAGCGGTGGCCTATATTGATCAGATTTCGGAGCGCTATCGCAATGGCTATACCAGCAACATGTTACCGGGACTGGCCAGTGTTGAGCCGCAAACCGCCATCGATCTGGTTGCGGAAATGGAGGGGGATGTGCGCCGGCGCATGACGGGACGCTTGATTGAGGGATTGGCTGATAATGATATTGGTGTTGCCACCGAGTATGTCTTCGGTTTAGCGGAGAATGAGGACCCGCACACTACGGAGCATATGCGCAAGCTCGCTCGTGAGGTCGTCGACAATGAGGGGCTTGAGGGCGGTCTTAGCTGGGCAGAGAACATTGAGGAGGGCCGTCTCCAGGGTGCTGCGCTTTGGCAGGTGGCCAATGAGTTTACCAATGAGGATCCTGAGGCTGCTTCCCAATGGGCGGAAAAGTTTGTCGGTCAGGATCAGAATGCACGGCTCTTTGGCGAAGTGGTGAGGGAATGGGATGACCGGGAAGCGGCAGAGGCCTGGGTCGCTTCTCTCGAGCCAAGCCAGGGACAACGGGATGCCCTCAGTGCGGTGTTCGGCTTCAAGGGGGCCAATCAACCGCATGAGGCGGTGCAGGAAATTATTGAGATGCCGGCATCCCAGGACCGCGATTTTGCCATCAACGGGTTCATCAGTGGTTTGGCTGCCCAGGACGGTGAATCTGCCGTGATCTGGGCTGCGGAAATATCCGATCCCGGCATGAGGCAGGCGGCGATGATCCGCGCCGGACGGCATTTCTTCAGGCAGGACCAGAAAGCGGCGATGGACTGGTTTGCTGCCAGCGATTTGCCCGAGGCGAGCTTGTCACAGATGGCAGGAGTCAAAGTCGATTAATCATCAGATTTAAGATTAAGAAAATGAGATACTGTTCCCTGAAATGCGGGCTGTTTTTACTCTCCTTGTGTTTTAGTCACGGAGTGTTCGCGCAGTCTTTTGAGAAAGATGTTGCCGAGAATTGGCACCAGTGGCGGGGACCGAATGCGAATGGGGTTAGCGAATTTGCAAAAGGTCCCGTGGAATGGGACCAAGAGAAAAATGTGCAGTGGAAGTTTGCGATGGTTGGCAGTGGAAGTTCGACGCCGATCATCTGGGGTGATAAGGTTTTTCTGCTCACTGCGATCAATACCGGCAAGGTGGATCCGTCCCTACCAACGCCAGAAGAGCAACCAGAACGGGTCTTTGGGATCAAGCATCCGAACACCAGCTACGAGTTCGTGGTGCTCTGTCTTTCCCGTGCGACAGGAAAAGAAATCTGGAGACAGGTTGCCACGGAGTTGGTGCCTCATGAGGGCCACCACAATGACAATAATTTTGCATCAGCCTCACCTACTACGGATGGTAAGCGGCTTTACTGCTGGTTCGGCTCTGCCGGTTTGTTCTGCTACAGCTTGGAAGGAAAACTTTTGTGGCAACGCAAACTGGGTAAGATCAAGATGGGAGCCAGTCTGGGTGAAGGGTGTTCGCCGGTATTGCATGAGGGCAAGCTGATCATTGTCCGTGACCATCAGGGAGAATCCTCCATTGAGGTGCTTGACGCAGGCAACGGAAAAACACTTTGGCGCAAGCAGCGTGAGGGCGGAAATGGCTGGGCGACCCCGGCCGTTGTTGAGCATAGTGGCCGGGTTCAGGTCATTACCACTTCCTCCGGCAAGGGGCGAGGCGGCAGGTTGGTTGCTCCCGGCAAGGTGATCAGTTATGACTTGAGGAGCGGGGAGATCATCTGGCAATGTTCCGGATTAACCGATAATGCCATTCCCTGTCCGGTAGTGGAGGATGGCGTGGTCTATTGCATGACCGGTTACCAGGGATCCGCATTGCTGGCATTGCCTCTTTCCGCCAAGGGTGACATTACCGATTCGGACTCGATCTTGTGGACCAAGAAGCGTGGTACTCCCTATGTGCCGTCACCGTTACTCTATGACGGCAGGCTTTATTTTACCCAGTCCAACCAGAACCTCTTCTCATGCCTTGATGCCAAGGATGGCCGGGAAATGATCAATCGTGAGCGGTTGCCGGGAATGTCGGGAATCTATTCCTCACCGGTCGGAGCCGATGGACTGGTTTATGTGACGGACCGAAACGGCACGACCTTAGTATTGAAGCGATCAAGAAAGCTCGAGGTGATGGCCACCAACAAGCTTGACGATACGGTGCATTCTTCCCCGGCCATTGCAGGTAACCAGTTATTTATCCGGGGCCGCCGGTTCCTTTACTGCATTGCCCGCCCGGAGGGGGGCAATCAACCTGAGGTGAAGCCACCTGGTTCGGCAGTGAATGGAAAGGATAAACGCCCCAATGTCATCACCCTGCTCGTCGACGACCTCGGTTACCGCGACATTGGCTGTTACGGTGGTCCCGTCAAGACCCCTGTCCTCGATAAGTTGGCTGCTGGGGGCGTGCGCTTCACCGATTTTCATTCGGGAGCCCCGGTCTGTTCTCCTTCGCGCGCTACCTTCCTCACTGGTCGCAACCACATCCGCGCCGGAGTCTATTCCGTCCTCAATGAACAGCGTCATAGAATGCATCTGCTTCGGAGTGAAACGACTCTCGCCGAAGTCCTGAAGGACGCGGGCTACGGCACCGCTCACTTTGGCAAATGGCATCTCGGTATGCCGGCAAACAATCGCGACAACCCCACCCCGGCCGATCATGGCTTCGACTATTGGTTCGGCCTCGTCAACGGCCCGG
>CALCSP010000713.1 GCA_937893785.1 uncultured Verrucomicrobiales bacterium | reverse complement strand
CAAACCACGCCCCCTGGTGAAGCGCCGGGACGGCTGTAGGGTCCTCCTGAAGCTTTCCATCATATCACGTAACGCGGCAGCCGTTTCAAAATCCTGCCGGGAAACCGCTTCATTCATGTCCGCTTCCATTTCGTTGACGTAATTGCGCCACCCACCATCAAGAAACTCACAAGCAGATTTGATCCGCTTGAGATACCCCTCTCTGGATACTTTACCTACGCAGGGAGCTGAGCAATTGGCAATCACGTCATCATGGCAGTGCTTATAATCGGACTCACCTGGCACACGGGGTCTGCAAGTGCGTAGACCGAATTTCCTGTTAATCCAGTGCAACGTTGCCCGAAGCGCTCCAGAGTGAGCAAAGGGGCCGAAATAGCGTCCACCATCATCCTTTCTAACACGTATCAGCTGAAACCGTGGCATTTCATCCGACTCCTTAACCTTAAGAAGCAAAAAACGCTTATCATCACGGAATGAAACATTGTATTTCGGTCTATATTCCTTGATCAGCTTCACTTCGAGCAGCAGTGCCTCATGCTCGCTGCGCAGGATATGAATTTCAAAGTCCCGAATACTTTCAATCAGGGCGCGCGTCTTCAAGTCAGAGCGCATCCTGCGTGTAGGCGTAAAGTAACTGGCCAACCGCCTGCGCAGGTCCCTAGCTTTTCCGACATAAATGACACGATTCAACCGGTCACGCATCAGGTATACGCCCGGCTTATGAGGCACATCCCTCAACTTGGCCGAAAAATCGACAGGTTCACGTTGATATTCGGTCGACACTGCATGTTTATTCTAGCCCGACACGGGATTCCTTCCAGCCTGAAAAAAGCAACAATAACGGATAGAAGTGAAATTTGAAAAGCGGCCACACCGGTTGCATATTCATATAGATTTGAGTCGGTTAAACGCATTTCCTATTTCCTCCAGCCCATGAGCCTATTTTTCCGTATCCTTCTGGCCAGCATTTCCCTGCTCGGAACCGCTAGGGCAGAGTCGCCGGAAAGCGGCAACAAGACCACCGAACTGACCCTGCTTGAAATTGTCGAGGAAACCGGTTTTTTGATCTGGCCGCTAACCGCACTATCCGTCATCGCGGTATTCCTCATTATTTTCTACATACTGACCATACGACGAGGTGCGGTAGCAAGTGACCGGTTCATGAACTCGGCAGATGCCCTAATCCGCAAACAGGATTATTTAGGTCTACTTGAAGTGTGTACCCGTCAGGATGAATGCATCTCCCGTATCACTTCAAAAACCCTTACCTTCGCCACCAAGAATCCCACCGCCAGCTTTGACGAAGTTCGTGAAGTCACAGAAGCTGAAGGCTCCCGGCAGGCCAGCATACTCCACCAGAGAATTCAGTATCTGGCTGACATAGGTGCCATCGCACCGATGGTCGGACTGCTTGGCACGGTGATTGGAATGATCAAGGCATTTCGAGAAATAGCGCAACATAGCTTCGTTGGCTCAAAACAGACCGGACTGGCAAGCGGGGTATCGGAAGCCCTGCTAACGACCGCCGGCGGACTATGCATCGGAATCCCGGCATTAATCTTCTACTCAATGTTCCGCGGGCGCGTACAGAGACTGGTTTCCGAGCTAGAGGCGGCCGCAACACATATTATGGCCTTGCTCGCCGCCCAGTATAAACAAGCCACCTCACGCCCCTCATCAGGAACGCGCACGCGCTCATCAAGACATAGCCAGGAAGAGAAAAACGGCAACAGTCGTAAGACCTAAACCTCTCCGAACAGGCGTGTAACATGAAATTTCAATCACAGTTTGGCTCTGAGCGCACGGGCATTCAACTCGCGCCGATGATTGATATCGTGTTCCTGCTGTTGATCTTCTTTATTGTCCTGTGGAACTACGCACGATTTGAAACCGAGATTGACATCAGCGTTCCGGCAGCATCCTCCGGAGAAAACCCCCAGCGCACCATCGGGGAAATAGTGGTCAATGTCCGAAAGGACGGCGAAATAATTGTCGAGGGGCTCTCAAAGTCAGACCCTGAGCTACTCGGCATGTTCAAAAACATCGTTGAAGCTTATCCTGATCAGGCAGTCATCCTGCGTGGAGATCGCGAAGCCGCATTTGACCACATCGTCAGGGTACTCAACGTTTGCCAGCAAGCTGGCATCTGGAATGTATCATTTGCCACGGCACCTCCTGAGCCCCCGGCTCCCACAAAATGACGGCCAACACTACCAGCAAGGCAATCACAGTGCTTCTAACAGTGATCGCCTACCAAAGTAATGGATGGGCGCAACAGGAAGAAATTCCTCGTGCCAGACCCGTCATACCAACTGCACCTGAGGTCAAACCCCTGAGTAATGAGCGGGAGAAAAGCCTTATCCAGTATGCTCATTACATCTACAGCCAGAACCAATGGCAATTAGCCCAAGCTCAGTATGCCCAATACCTAAAGCAATATCCGGGAGGCACTGAGGCCCCTGCCGCAGGCTACCGCATGGCTGAGTGCCACTTGAAACTCGATCAATTGGAGAAGGCAGAGGAAGCCTACAAGACCGTCCTGACTAAGTTTCGTGAAAGTGACTATGGAGCACCGTCAGCCTACCGGCTTGGCTCCATCTATTATGCACAAAAGCGCTACCAGGAAGCGGCCATACACTTTGAAGTGGCCAGGAAAGACTCGAAGAAGAGTGCGATTCGCCTCTCAGCAGCTTACTACAGAGCCAGTGCGTTCAGGGAACAAGGACTATTGACCGAGATGCTTGCTGCTTTCGAGAATCTCGTCGCCATCAAGAAAAATAATCCCTACAGGGAAGCAGCACTACTCATCCTTTCCAGAGCCTACTCTGAAAATAACAAGGGAAAGGAAGCGCTCGCGGCATTTCTTGAACTAGCTGAACTAACTGCTGAAGACGACATCAAGGGAGAGGCACTGGTAAAATCCGGGCTGATCAGCAATGCACAAGGCGATAAGGATTCTGCCAAGAAACATCTCCTAGCAACACTACAACTTAGAGGGGGCGATGAGTGGAAACCTGATGCGCAATTCCACCTTATCACAATCTACTACGCCGAGAAAAACCACGCGAAGGTAGCCGATATTTACAGCAAGGGTGCTTTTGTAATGGCCGAGGACATCCGGCCGAAAATGCTTCTGATGGCCGCTAATTCTCACCGTCACCTCAAGCGTTTTGAGGATGCTATCGGCATCTACAACCTGCTCAGTGAACATTATCAACAAACCGAAGAGGCTGCCGAGGCGGAATACAGAAAACTTCTTTGCTTTTTCAATATTGGTAGCCGCAACCTTCCAGAATTAATCGACAACTTTGTCTTTTGGCAACAACAGCGCGACAACTCCAGCAGCAACATTGACCTCGCCCATGTCCTCAAGGCAGAATACCAATTCAAGCAAAGCCTATTTGCTCCAGCAGGCCTGACTTATGACCTTGTTCGTATCGACAATATCCCGGAGAACATGCGCGCCTCCGTTCTTTACAAAAGAGGGTGGGCTCACAATGAGGGCAGGAACCATCCACAGGCGATCAAGGCATTTGGAGACTTCTTGAAAGCCTATCCAGAAGATAAGCGCATCTCAAATGCCCTTGCCAAGCGAGCCTTAAGCCACAGGGCATCGGAAAACTTCGAGCTCGCGCTCAGCGACCTGAAAAAAATTATCGAGAGCCACCCTGATTCCGAGGCTTCAGAACTTGCTTACCAGCAAAGCGCGCTCATCCAAGGACAACTTGGAAAATACAGGGAAATGGTGAATAACTACACGATCCTGCTTGAGAAATTCCCTGAGAGCAAGGCCGCTCCGGAGGCAAACTTCTGGATTGGTTGGGGCAAATTCGAGCTCAAGGAATTTGCAGATGCCGCACTGGCACTTCGCAAGGCTCGCGCCATGGATTCAAAGCCTTATTTCACAAGAGCCACCCTGCGTATTATCCTTGCCGAGTATTCTCTGCAAAACCTTGAAAAGGTCAGAAAGGAAGTCGAGGACCTGCCCGGCAAGGATCATCAAGTAAAAGTACCTCCACAAGTATATCTTTGGCTGGGAATCAAGCTCTTCGATGCGAAGGATTATGCTGCCGCAGTCAATTATCTTGGTTTGGCCACCACTCCCCAACATCCTGAAGCTACACAAGCTGTCGTCTGGAAACACCTTGGCCAGGCCAGACTCTATACTCAAGATTATGAGGGTGCACTCCAAGCGTTCAACTTTTACCTCGCCACTCAACAACCATCCAACAATCGTGCCAGGGTGCTGTATGAGAAAGGCATATGCCTGCTCGGCCTCGGTAAATACAAAGAAGCAGAAAGTGCTGCCGAGGACGGCCTGACACTTCAGCCACAAAGTCGTGTTTATGGCATGCTGTGCCTGTTATGGGGTGAGGTTGCGCTGCGTGAGCAACGTTATGAGCAGGCAGTAAAGCGCCTAATCAAGCCAACCTACGCAATTGAGGATGCACAAATCACCCCTCAGGCACTCTTGAAAAGTGCCTATGCCCATGAACAGCTTGACCAGGCCAGCAAGGCCGAAGAACTTCGCACAAAGCTTAAGGAAAAGTTTCCCGATTACACGCATTCACCACTTTTCCCTGAACCAGCCGGCAGATCACAAGCAAAAGCCAATCCCTGACTGGCAACAACCGCAGGAAATTCCCGCAACGACTACCCGATCAAACCAATATCATCCTGTGCTTGCAGCCCGCTTCTTGTCGCGATAGGTAGCAGCCAGAGAAAGCATGAAAGAAGAAGAGCACCCCCCCGCTTCCGCTACATCAGCAAAGGCAGCTGATGATCAGGAAAACCCTCTGGCCAATATCATGGTCAACATCCTAATCCCTGTGATCGCTCTCAGCTGGCTGAGCAAGGAAGGTGACAAGGCCTGGCATGTGGGACCGGTCTACGGCATGATTATTGCTGTCTTGATGCCGACGATCTACTTTGTCTGGCACTTTCTCAAGACGAGGAAGGTCAACTTCTATTCCATCCTTGGCGCAGCAGGAGTCATGCTCACGGGAAGTATCACCTGGTATGCTTGGAATGCAGACGGCAGCATCAAAGAAAATGCAGCCTTGCTCTTTGCCATCAAGGAAGCTGCGATACCGCTCCTCTTCGGCATCACCATCTTGTATTCTCATCGAACAAGTAAACCGCTGGTTGGCGTCTTTCTGCTCAACCCGGATATCCTGGATGTTCCGCGCATCGAGTCCACAGCCCGAGAGAATAACCGCTGGGAGGCTTACCAGAAAATCCGTTTACAGGGAACATGGATGCTGGCCGGCAGCCTGCTTTTAAGCGCCGCTATGAACTTCTTCCTTGCCATCTACCTGCTATCCGGAAAAGCAGACCCCGTCAGCTATAATGCCGCGGTGGGCAAGCTCACTTGGGTGGGATTCCTAGTAATCGGAATCCCTCTGATGGTCATCATGATGTCTGGTCTGTTTTTCCTGATCCGCAAGATCAGTGACGTCACCGGATTATCCAAGGAAGAGGTTTTTCTGCCACGTTAGTAGCACAGCCCCCTGCTTTTTTGCCTAGTCTTTCTGACGCTTATTGGCCTCCTGCTTTTCCCTGACGAAAACCAATAGCACAAAGGCACCCAATGCGCCCCCGGCAAGCGGAGCCAGGGTGTCGAGCACGTCAATGATGACCTTGGCAAGGTAACCTCCAGCGATACCGCCAATACCACCAATGAGTATTGTCTTGAAAACCTGCATGCCGCTGCGTTCACCAAGCCACCATGTAAAAAGCCATCCCATAGCGACACCGGACAAGGCATAGATAAGCGGTTCCATCGGTGAACTTTAATCCGTAATGCTTTTTTTTCTAGCAAAACCCCTTGCCGGTTTTCTGGAACAACCCCTTGCCGGTTTGCCAGCACCCCCTACCCGTCTGACCACGTAATAACCCGCCCGACGCGATGTCACCAAGGTCACCCTTCCCGGTAATACATTTGCGCCAGTTTTTCGGGAGCAACCCCAAGCCGAAAAAGGGCAATCAAGAACATGTTCTCCAGCTTACGCCGCCATACCCCATCCCTCTCAAACTTCCTGCGCGAACTGCGCAGCGGCGGGCCGATCACCTTCACCCGAACAGTGTCGCGAAGACGGGCGGAAAAACTAACATCCTCCATTAACGGCAGTTCACCAAATCCTCCCAACTCCTCATAAACTTCACGGGCTACAAAAACACTCTGGTCTCCATACATGGTTCCGACATGGCGAGTATAAATGCGGTGCAATGGCCGCAACCAGACCAGATTAGGGTAGGCCGCAGATAAATCCTTGAGGAAAGCCCCGCCACCCAGCATGGGGTCGCAGGCAAAAAGTTTACGCAGTGAATCGTAATGGGCTTGCGAGAATTCCGAGTCCGCATGATGAAACACGAAGACATCCCCGTCGGCAACAGCAGCACCGGCATCCAGCTGGGCACCCCGGCAGGGTTTCGCAACCTGCACAAATAGCACACCATGCCCCTGGCAAAGCTCACGCACGCTCATCCAGTCATCGGAGCAATCTGCAACCACAATCTGGGGCTGAGGATCAAGACCGGCTAATGCATCCAGACAATCGCCAAGTATTGCAAAATCATTTCGACAGGGTATGACGAAGCTTACGGCAGGCACCCCATTCATCTGCTGAT
>CALCSP010000712.1 GCA_937893785.1 uncultured Verrucomicrobiales bacterium | reverse complement strand
TTCGGGGCAGCTCTTCCCTTTGCCCTGCATTCACTCGGTCTGAAGGCGGCAACTAAAAAGAACCCACCCCCGCAACGGATCATTTTCATCTGCAGTTGCCTTGGTTTCTATAAGCCTTACTTCTTTCCCAAGAAACGGGGCGACCTTGCAACCTCTGTCTACCTCAAGGACATGAAGACGTTAGACAAAATGACAGTCTTCAACAACTTGTACCATCCGGGCATGGACACGAGCAACCACGACTCGGAAAAATCTTTCCTCACAGGGAGCCCGAGCCCCGAGTCACCCACCTTCGTGAATGGCATGTCACTGGATCAGATCATGGCCCGCGAAATGGGTGGCGGAACCCGATTCCCCTTCCTCAACTTCAGCATCTACGACCGGGGTTGGGGGATATCATGGAATGACCGGGGTTCAGCGATTCCGCCGATGCATGAGGAGGAAAAGATTTTTGAGATGCTCTTTGGTGAAGAGGATCTGCGGACCAGGAAACTTCAGCTCCGAAATGACCAGAATATACTCGACTCCTTGCAACGGGACATGGCCCAACTACGCAAAAAGGGTTCTCAGCCGGATAAGATCGAAAGCTACCAGGCAGTGATCAGGGAACTGGAAATACAGCTGAATCACGAAAAGTTCTGGCTTAATGCCGAGAAGCCCAAGGTGGAGAAATCCCTCAGCGACGACCCAGAGTTCGCCTTTTCCACCAAGCTCAGCAACCTCTTCGAGCTGGCCAAGCTCGCTTTCCGGACCGACTCGACCCGGGTTATCACCCTGTCCATGGACTGGATCGACGGGGCTATTAAGGTGCCAGGAGCCACTGGAGGCTGGCACTCCCTCTCCCACCATGGTGGACAGGCCAACAAGATTGATCAGTTGAGCAAGATCGAAATCGACACCCTCAGACACTTCAACCGCTTCCTGTTCGAGATGGACCAGATCAAGGAAGGGAATGGCACCTTACTCGACCACACCACCGTGGTAATGGGCAGTAATTTCGGCGATGCTTCCAATCACACCTGCAACAACCTCCCAATCATTGTGGCAGGAGGCGGATATCGCCACCAGGTCCACACGATTCTTGAGAAGCCGACACCGCTCTGCAACCTGTATCTTGAGTTACTTCATAAGCACAATATTGATGCAGACAGTTTTGGGAGCAGCACGGAAGCCTTGGGCCTGCTCAAGAGCTAATTACTCAAATTTATCCCTAAGATAAACAGAATTCGTTACAATCAGTAACCATGCAATTCCTTCATAAAAATTTACTCTCAATACTCCCTGCAGGTATCATAATGATTGCTCCAATTTGCTCTCTTTCAGCCAACGAGCACCCCATACTGACCGAAGAAAATAAAAAGCAACTCGCAACCTTAGTCGCCAAAAATGATTACGTCGCCGTAGTCGAAATTAAAGAAGGTAAATTCACCGGCGCAGTTATGGTGCACAACAAAGTCAAAGTCATAGCCAATCTCAAGGGAACGCTGAGAACGACCCATATTTTCTCCGATATCAACCCAGACGAAAACGCCCTTCCGCCTGCCATCAAGGCGCCCAAGAGCCCGTTACCCATTCTAACTCCCGGCACTTATGTGGTCATCGCACAAGGGCACGAGATCATACATTCCTTTCCCGGCATAAGGATTCCTTTCCTGGGAAGGGTCGGAAAACCCAAACAATCCTTTAATTATTTCATTCAACACAACGGCACAACCCATTGCGCATGGCCCGTGGGATCGGTGGAAGCGAAGCACCTCCAAACGCTTGCAAAAAAGAGCGTTCAAGCACCGTAATGACACACGGGGACTCTCACCTTAACTGTGGATTGAGGCAAAACCTGAACGATCCGACAGCAAAAATGTTTGCTCTGAAATCCAAAGTTGGCAGTTTGAGCGACCTAATAAGTAACTGAAAGAAGACGTTTAAGAAATCGCAATCAAGTCTATGAAACTATTCAGCGTTCTTTTTATGGCAGGGTATATTTTTCTCAGCTCGTCGGTTACTGCTGCCCAACCCAACATTCTTTTTATTGTTTCTGATGATCATGGTTGGGGGGATTTGCCTTCGAATTGGGACAATACCGAAGTGCGTCTCCCCACCTTGGAGGACTTAGCCACCCGAGGTGTTCGATTTTCGAATTACCATACCGTTCCACTTTGTGGCCCGTCTCGAGCCTGTATGTTCACCGGCCAATTCT
>CALCSP010000711.1 GCA_937893785.1 uncultured Verrucomicrobiales bacterium | reverse complement strand
CACTCAAGCTTTATGGCTTTTCGCAAGTATGCGAAAAGCATGCCCTTCCCCTGATTACAGAGGGCTAGAGTCGGGTGAAAGTGATACTGGCGGGTTGAGTATTTCTTGCTATAATATTAGTGAGCAAGAAAGCAGATTCGCGTTTGCATGGCACGCCAAGAAAACTTGTTTAACTGTCCAATGTGTGGCCGACCGGCGGAGGTGCCGTCGCGTTATGCAGGAAAGGTTTTTGTGCATTCTATTTGTGGATCCACGTTGCGCATGGTGGTGTCACCTTCCGGAGAGGTGGATCTGGAACTAGTCTCCAAGCCGAAAGTGGAGGAGAATTTTACCGTGGATCTTGAGGCGATCAGCAAATCGGAAAAAGGCGGGTTATACGAGCCGCGTCATCTACGAAAGAATCTTCATGGGAGTGCAGATCAGCAAAGCCCAGTGCCTGCAAGCTTTGTCTCTACAAAAAGCCCTGGTGAGGATTCTGCGCGGTTGACCAAGGCTCTTGTAAGTCCTCCTGAGCAAAGTGCCAGTCGATTGAGGGAAACTCGATTGACCCGGGACAGATCCAAGTCTTCCCGGTTACAAGAAAGATTTAGTAGAGTCGCGGATGATATGACTGAAATCGATTGCCAAGATGCAATACGTAAACATTCTGGTCGGAGGGAACGTGATCCTGATCGACCAGTCGATGAGCACAAAGCTGCGGTTTCTGAGAAGCGACAACATCGATTGTCATCTCAATTAAAAATACACGGGAGCTGGAAGGTGATTTTGATCGTAGCTGCTTTCATCCTAATTGCCGCTGTTATGTTCATGCTTCTAAGGTTCCTGCCGATAGGTTAACCGCAAGCACACAACAAGGTTATGCATTGTCTGACTCTTTCAATGCTTTTGCGCATTGGAGCGAGTCGTGAGATCCCACATCAATCCATCGCCCCTTCAGTGGGTATGCAAAGGTTTCCACTTGGGTGCCAAGCCAGGCAAAGAGGTAGCCTGCATTATCAGGATTGCCTCCTGATTCGATGAACTCGCGTGCTAAAGGAAGGGTTGATGCTGCCAGATGGTAGAGCATCGTTCCGGCAATGGTTGATGTGGGGGT
>CALCSP010000710.1 GCA_937893785.1 uncultured Verrucomicrobiales bacterium | reverse complement strand
CCGGTGGTCCGCCGCGCTGGAAGCGGATTGTCGGCGTGGATGAAAAAGGGAAAGAATCCGACGTCCGGACCGGCACGAAGCTGAAGGTCACGGCAGCTGAACTGGAGTTCCCAGGAGGAAAGTGGAATCTGGCATTTCAGTTTCAACCGCCCCAGCACGTCACCTTCGAGGGAACCGGCATGAAGTTTTCTGTTAACAGTTTCACCAAAGACAACTGGCAGATCGGATTTGTCCGTCCGGACGAATTCGACGTCTGGCGCGGCAAAAAGAAGGTCGCGAACGTGAAGTGAATCAAGACCGGTGAAGGGAAAGGGGGGAGTGTTTTTTTGTCAGGCGTTGATGATTATTGACCTAGGTGATCAATTACTTTCGCAGAGCCACCCCTCACTCCATGTATTTGATCATTGTAAACACAGCATGAAAACAATAATGCTAATCACAAAAATGGTATGTGGGTAAAAAACCTTTGCTTATTGTCTTTTAGCACAACCTCTGCATACAGAACGGTATGCCTAATGATCGTGATATTGGCGTATGTCACGGTATTATCATCTCTTGCGGGTGAGGGGACCCAGGTCCTAATTAAGTCAGGGAACCTGCGAGTTGTCGTTGCTGACAATGCTGCCTATGGAACACACCATCGTCAGGGATATAGCGGCATCTCGGAACTCTATCATGGCTCCTCGAAGCGTAACCTCTTTGTTCCTGCTTACGCCGGGCTCAACTACGAGCATATCTTCAGCGGCGACTCAACCAGTTATGACTGGAGTATTTTTGAGCCTAGGATCGCTCCAATTAAACTTCGCAGGTTAGAAGAGAGAAAAGTTGAGCTTTTTCAAAAGCGTACAGCCAACTGGCCCCTGCAGAGTCGCCTGATCTACGAGCATACTGGCGAGAATATCGTGGAGATGCGGGCCCGTTTCCGGCCATTAAAGGATGTATGGGATAAGCATGGCTATATTGGTGTCTTCTTTGCATCTTATATCCATGCTCCCGAGGACATGGCCATCCATTTCATTGGACGTTCCCGGCCAGGCAAGGGCAAAGCTGCGCCTCGTTGGATAAGCCACCTGCCAAGGACCCATGGTGACCGGGCTAGCCATCGTCCTGCAGGAAGCAATTGGGATCCACCCACCGACCCGGGGTTCAATATTGCTCTAGTGGAAGGAGTGTCCGAATACGAATATCTCTACCCATTTTATTACGGCATCTCCCGGGGAAAGGTGTTTATCATGATGTTCAAGGATGTCGAACATGGAGGTGAGTTACGCTTCGCGCAGTCACCCTCTGGCGGTGGCAACGGGAACCCCGCCTGGGATTTTATTTTTTTGGCCCGTCATTACGAAATTGGTAAAGACATTGGGTTCACGGCCGCCGCTGTCTACACCGATTTTAAAGGCCGTGAGGATGTCATCAGGACTTGGGAAAAGTGGTCAGGCCGGAAGGTGACCCGACCATTTGGAGATCTTGACGATCATCGATGAGGTACAGGGATAATTGATCGGCTGGCAGGTGTCAGGGTT
>CALCSP010000709.1 GCA_937893785.1 uncultured Verrucomicrobiales bacterium | reverse complement strand
GAGCATTTTCATTGCTCAGGGTCATGTTCTGTTGGTTGCGTCAAGGGTGCCACGATTTGTGAGAAAAAACCACGCGGCCATTTCTTATTACCAATCCCAACTTCATCAACAGTGCGCCCCCTGGGAAGGAGTCGCGTTCCAAAGCAGGTATCCCAAATAATAAGATTATTGCCGTAATTAGCATGCCCCTCGGCAATGACCGTGGAGTGATGCCAACGATGAAGTTCCGGCCCAGCAACAATCCAGTTCAACCAACCAAGCCGAACGTCCGCATTAGAATGCTGATAAAAACCATTGATCGCATAGAATACGAAATAGACAGCAAAAACATCCGGGCCAACTCCCAAAATCAAGAATGGCAAGCTGTCACCAAAAAACTGGATTGTCTTGTCCAAAGGGTGGAACCGCCCAACATTAATGGTATAAAGCTTATCCGAAGCATGATGGACGGCATGAAGCTTCCAGAGCGGATTGAATTCGTGCATTGATCGGTGAATCCAGTAGCGGAAAAATTCTGCAATTAAAAGCATGAGACCGGCCTGCCAAAGAATCGGCCACTCATGGGGCCAGAAGCCAAGAACATTAAACACAGAGTTGCCTGCGAAAGTGATAATGACAGCCGGCAAAAGGACTTTGAGAGCCGCTGGAATGCCCACTTGAACGACAATCAGAAACACTCCATCTGATACCACATCTGTAGACTCTGGCCTCCACTCATCCCGTGCTGGATTAAAGCTTTCGTGCATAATGACCCCCAACGCACCGATTAAAACCGAAACATACGATGAGAAAAGCAGCGGAGAACCCGATGTTCTCATCCAGAAAAACAGCATGAGGCTTCCTACGATCAAAATCGGGTACCCAAGGTAGCGCGACCAAGTCACCCACCCCATCCCGGATCGCTGCCCCGAAAGGGCGTGGGCAATGGTCATGATATAAAACACCAATACAAAATGAAAGGCAGTGGGAACCGCACCATCAAACCAACTGTGAGCATTGAGATTAAAGCTGCCAACAATCGTTCTACCAACCATTAAACAGCCATACATCCAGCCAATGCCGCCCACGATCCATCCCGCACGCCTCTTCCTTCCAATTCGTGGCAGCACTTGGATGCCGAGAATCATTACTACAAGGATAGTAAGTTGCAGACCAAGCAAAACGGAATAGGGCACAACTTCGCTATGCCAAGCATCAAAAGAAGGTAGAGCACTGACTTCCCACTTCGCTGCCAGAGGCTGCATGATCACTCGCGCCGCAAAAACAGCTGTACAAACCCAGAGGAGAGCACGGTATGGGATCAGAGCATCACGACCGGACTGTTTTATAGAAGTTTCCTCATGGGCCGTAAGGCTCATCCTAAAAATAACACACCAAGTTATAATTTTGTAAAGGCAATCCCGATTCAGCCGTTCGCAAATAGTTTAGCCTGCTATGAGCTCGCCCAGCATTTTCCATATGCACATTGCCAGACACACAGCCAAAAAGAAAAACTGAAGGCCGCGTGCGCGGTATCCCTGGCAAAGTGTTTCCAGCAACTGCAATCAGTCGGAATTTCTTTCTATCTGCAGAACCCTAACCTTCATCTCCAGCGCCTTGTCTTTTCTGTCCGTTAGTTCATACAGGGAAGCAAGATTGTTCATCGTACTCACCAACCTAAGATCACCCTTGCCGAGAGCTCCTTCCTTAATCTTCAGAGAACGAAGATAAAGCTGCTCAGCCTGCGAGAAATCTTCCTCTCCTTCATGAAGAACCGCAATGTTATTAAGCAAACTGGCCACATGAAGGTGACTTTCCCCTAACTGCTTCTCATAGAGGACAAGCGCACGATTGTAAAGCGGCAGTGCCATTTTGGGCTTGTCCAAACGGCTATATACAACAGCCAAGTTATTTAATGATCCTGCTACATTAAGATGATCTTTCCCGTGAGCAAATTCGTTGACGGAAAGCGCTTTCTCATACAGAGGCAGAGCTTCATCATATTGTTCCATCATGGAATACACCCGAGCCAAATTATTCAAAGCAATAGCAACATCAGGATGCTTCGTGCCAGCAGATTCCCGTGCGAGCTCAAGGGCTTGCCTCCCCACGATGATTGCACGCTCATATTTACCACTACTAGTTAGGCTGATCACCTCGTCATTAAGACGCTGCCATGCAAGCCCCGCGCCCTTTCGCTTTGCCTTAATCTGGGGAACAGGGTGTGAAGCCACCTGACCAAAGCCTGTTTTCTCCTGAGATAAGGCAGACCCGTTCCAGCACATGGTAACAGAGAAGAAAAGAAAAACGCTGATTCCTTTCATGATATGAGCAATGAATTCAATACATCGGCAATCTCTCACAAAAAGTAGAACAGAGGCAAGATCAAAGCATTAGAACTAATGCTTACCTCCGGCGTCGTTGCAGCAGAATAACTGCTGCAAGAAGTGCAAGGATTCCGACCCCCGGTTCAGGGATCGGATTCAGCGGGGTAAAATCAGCAACTGCCGCAAAAAGAGCCACGTGACCAATTTCATCACGCCCATCAAACCCACCATTCTGAATGAGGTAATCAGACTCATCAAACCCACCCTGTTGCGAGGAGGGGTTTGTATTAGGCAATCGGATGGCAAACCCGTCTTTGTATTCCCAGACTTCCCCGGTGCCATCCGTGTTTTGATCACCAAACACATCAAACACTGTTCCATCTTGAAAAACCTCAATGGCATCATCGCCGGAAACAACAAACGAATTGTCTATGAAATAAATAAACGGATCACTAAAGTTATTCTCGAAAAAAGACTTTGAGTTCGCATTGGCAGCAAGCACAAAAACATCACCAACCTCTGCTGACATTGAGGGAAAAGTAAACTCCTGCCCGTCAGTGCCACCTCCGTTATTTGCAACACCAACCCCCCAAATACTAAGATCCGCGATGGGCGAAACTGCCTGCACAAAAATGGCTCTAGGTTGTCCGCCCGGCAGATCACCATCACTGACTCCAGCAATGACCAAAACTGCGTCTGATCTACCTACAAGAGAAAGGGAGATAATTGCCACCAATATCAAAGCAGCAAAACTAAACGGTCGAAATTTCATTTAAGCCTTCTTAATCAATAAGAAAAGTTAAGCAATATTGAAAACCTTGCAGGCAATGCAACCCGTTTTGCAACGAAAGTGAACAATCCCAAAGCGTAATTTTTTTTAAAAAAAAGTGAGCTTGCAGCTGCCCAGCCCACCTGAAGGAAAACTGATATTGAAG
>CALCSP010000708.1 GCA_937893785.1 uncultured Verrucomicrobiales bacterium | reverse complement strand
GCCCAGGTGTCCACATTATTGGCCCTGCTTGGAGTAGCAGGTGGATTTTTTATCGTCCCGGTCAACGCACTAATTCAGCACCTTCCCCTGCGCAAAGACAAGGGATCGGTTCTTGCTGCAACAGGTTGGCTAAATGCGTGCGGTATTTTTCTTGCCGCGCTTTTGTTTTTTCTACTGAAGGCGACGATCGGAGTGGAAGCCAACGTGATGTTAATGGTCATCGGGGCGGTAACAATTGCCGGAACGATTTATGCCGTCTGTCTTGTATCAGACTCTCTTGCTCGTCTTTTGTTGTGGGCACTTACCCACACCTTCTACAGGGTGCGCGTCCTTGGCCGCGAAAACCTTCCGGAGCGGGGCGGGGCTTTGCTGGTTTCCAATCACCTCTCTCTTGCCGACGCCCTTTTTGTGATTGCATCAACCGGAAGGCGTATTCGGTTTATCATGCACCGGGACCAGTTTAATAGGTGGTGGGTAAAGCCGATCGCAAAGATGCTGAAGGTGATACCAATAGCGTCTGATTTTGGACCCAAGGAATTGATAAAGTCACTCAAGAAAGCCAGTGAGTGCATCAAGGACGGGCAGGTGGTTTGTATTTTTGCTGAAGGAGAAATCAGCCGAATAGGCGGACAGATACTACCTTTTCGTAAAGGCATGGAGTTGATCATGAGAAAACTGGATGCACCAGTCATCCCTGTCCATCTCGACAACGTTTGGGGTAGTATTTTCAGTTTCCAAAGCGGCAAAGTTTATTGGAAAATACCCCGACAGATTCCTTATCCCGTCACTGTGAGTTACGGGCAAAGGATGTCACCCGGCTCCCTGCCGCATGAGGTGCGTCGTGAGGTAGTGGCATTGAGTTCAGAAGCTTGGTCGCAGCGAAAGGGGCGCCTGCCGACAATCGGGCAGGCTTTTGTGCGCACCGCACGACGTGCCCGCGGGAGGATGGCTTTTGCCGACAGCAGCGGAAAAGAGCTTAGTTATATGAAAGCACTCATTGCGGCGCTTATCCTAGCTAAGAAACTGGGCAAACATTGGGACGGAGAGGAAAAGGTCGGGATACTGATTCCGCCATCGGTAGGAGGAGCACTGGTTAACCTTGCAGGAATACTGACGGGTCGCACGGTGGTAAACTTGAACTACACGCTCTCCGAGGAAGGAATCCAATCCTGTGTCCGGCAATGCAACATCAGTTGTGTCATTACCTCGGAAAAAGTCATCCGAAAGCTCAAGCTGGATCCCGGGGTGCCGATGATTGCCCTTGAAGAAATTGCTGCAGGAACCACGAGTGGAGAAAAGCTCGCCGCGGCGGCAATGGCCTATTTAATGCCGCGCAACATGCTACTGCGCCGGCTTGCCGGCGGACGAAAGGTTACGCTGGATGATACGGCAACGGTGATTTTCAGCAGTGGCAGCACTGGCGAGCCCAAGGGGGCGATGCTCAGCCATTACAATATTGTTTCCAACATGATGCAACTTAACCAGGTTTATGATTTCAAGCGTGACGACCGCTTTCTGGGTGTGTTGCCCTTCTTTCATTCGCTAGGGTTCACTGCAACATTGATTGGACCTTCGGTCCTAGGGGTTGGAGCTGCATATCACCCTTTGCCTACAGACACTCGTTCTATTTCCAAGCTTATTCCTCACTACAAGTTGACCCTTCTTCTTGCCACTCCCACTTTTCTGCAATTATACCTTCGGGGTTGTAAGCCTGAGCAAATGGAGTCGATCAACCTCGTCGTGGTCGGGGCGGAGAAACTGCCCACTCGCCTAGCTGATGCCTTTGAGGAAAAATTCGGAATACAGCCACTTGAGGCATATGGCTGTACGGAGTGTTCACCGGGTGTTGCGGTTAATACGCCCAGCCTGGTCGATGGAGAAATTGATCAGAGTGGAAACCGACCGGGAACTATTGGCCGCGCGTTGCCCGGGATGGATATCCGGATTGTGGACCCGGAAACCGGGGAGAGGTGTGGTTTTGATCAACCCGGCCTGATGTGGGTCAAAGGGCCGAATATTATGCAGGGTTACCTTGGAAAGGAAAAGTTGACAGAAGAAGTGCTGGATAAGGGATGGTATAACACCGGTGATATTGCGGCTATCGATGAGGATGGCTTTATCACCATTACGGATCGACTTAGCAGGTTCAGCAAGATTGGTGGAGAAATGGTACCGCATATCAAAATCGAGGAAGTCCTGCATCATGTTGCAGGACTGACAGAACAGTCCTTTGCCGTCACTGGCTTGCCGGACGAGAAAAAAGGTGAACGAATAGTTGTTCTCCATATCCTGAAAGATGAAGTCATCGAGAACGTGGTGGCAGGACTGACAGGTGAAGAAATTCCCAACCTGTGGAAACCAAGAAAGGACCAGTTTTTCAAGGTGGAAGAATTGCCTTATTTAGGGAGCGGAAAACTGGACTTAAAAAGAATTAAAATTCTTGCCGGAGAAATGGTTGGTGCCTAAGGCGAGATGATTGTCAACCCATGTAAAGCACATTGAAATTGACATATAAACAACTGGAAGTAAGATAGTTATAGTCGTTGATGGGCGTGAGCGGAATGACAACGAAGCATTAAAATAATGCAAGGTGACGTTAGCGAGTAAGTGAAATTTTTCATTTAATCGCATCATGATCCTCAACAAATACACAAAATTAAATTCCGTTTTTCCCATAGCAATAGCTGCAGGGCTTTTGTTCGGCAGCCAGGCTTCAGCGGTAACCAGCTTTACCGAAACATTTGACAATGATAACTCCAGCTGGGGGGATCCTACCGGATCACCTGGCGGTGCTGAGCATAATGCCAGTGGATTTGTGAGTACCACAGGCGCTCTTGCTGACCTCGGGCAGGGAGTATTGTTTCGTGGCAACGGATCTGCAGGAGCGAGCGGAGGAGCCTTCAGTGGCAATTGGATTGCTGACGGTGTAGGTCAGTTTTCCGTGGATGTGCGTCACAATTCGCAGGTGCCACTTTCCTTTTTTGCAAGATTTGCCTCTCCGTTTAATTTTCCCGGGGCAACAGCAGTGCGGTTTCAACCTGTTTTAGCCAACCAGTGGACCACGCTTACTTTCAATATTGCTGATAACCCAGCTTTTGGCGCTCCGAATTTTGTGACGTTTGAAGGCAGTTCCTTTGATGCTGTTTTCAGCAACATTGGCAGAGTTCAAGTCGGTGTCAGCATCCCGGATGGTTTTGAAAACAATCCTGCTCTGGCTAACGGAGTTTTTACCTTCGACATGGACAACGCAAGTGTCTCAGTCATTCCCGAGCCCTCTGGATCACTTCTGGCAATGGCAGGAGGAATGTTGTTAATGCTTCGCCGTCGCCGCAGAAAATAAGGTGATTAACAATATACGTTTGAGGCCACTTAGATAAAAAATTTCGTGTGTTACACGAAGATAGTCATGCACCCGCTATGAAAACATAGCGGGTGCACTGTATTGAAAATGAAAGCTATTTACCGGATCTGTATAAATATTAGCACGTTGTTTGCCGCAACCGCAGGATTGATTGCCGGAGAAACTGCTAGCTTTTCACAACCATACCTAGACCGCTGGATGTATGGTGCCAACGCCTCGCCGGGCACACGAGGAATGGCATCCATCTTCGCAAATCCCGGGGACTGGAGCAGGCTTGGCCAATTCATGGTAGGCTTTGATCTGAGTGAAAAAATTCCTATAGGGCAAGGGGCGGCAAGTTACCAAATAAGCTCTATAAAACTTACACTGGTAACCTCCGGCCAGCCTCCATTTACATATGACTCCACTTATGACACGGTTGCTTCATATCTAGGTAATGACAATGATCCCGGAAAACCCATTGAGATACATGGTGTGGGTTATCTAGAGGGCTATACCGGGGAAGACTTTCTTAATCGCAGAACACCAATTAGTGGAGCTGATGGCAGAACAGCTTTCCCATTAAGCTGGGATCCACAAGGAGTCGCAAGGGACGTTAGCCGAAACGTGGCTGAGGGATTTGAATCAAACCCATGGGCGATTGGTCGAGTTTTGGGGATTGAAGATGGTGAGATGGTTAATGAGGAAAAAAATGTCGAGTTTTCTCTGGAGCTGACAGATGAAAGGGTCATTCAGTATCTCCAGTCCTCTTTTGATCAGGGCAAACTCTACCTAATGGTTAGTTCACTGCAGGATGCTCTCCAACAAGGAGGAACCTTTGTGAATTTTTTTACAAGTGACAGCCAAGAGGAATTCTTTTTTGGAGGATATTCTCCACGTCTTGAAGTGGAATATTCTATTGTTGAAATCACGAATTTTCCTG
>CALCSP010000707.1 GCA_937893785.1 uncultured Verrucomicrobiales bacterium | reverse complement strand
TTTTTTTCGTAAATTTTCTCGCCTTTGGGATTATGAATGAGCACCGAGAAGCTTTTCCCGGCAAACTGACTTTCATCTTCCTTGTCATATTGGGAATGACGCACCCAGGCCTTGAACTCCACATCCTGTCCCGGGCGGTATACCGGTCTGTCAGTAACCACCAGCGTTTTGGTTGCCTTGTATTGTCTATCGTGACGCTGGCTATACCAGACCCCGTTGAAGCCGTGGTAGGCGAACCTGCCGTCATCACTGCGCGCGATAATCAGCCACTGCATCTGACGGGGCATTTGTTCCTGGTCGAGGATAGCCTGTCCGTCGGCATCGGTGAATTCGGCGAACTGCTTGGTGATGACATTAAAGCGCCGCTGCGGCAGGATGCCCCCCAGTCCCTGTTTCTGTTTAAGGTATTCATAGCGGTAGCCAAAGAACTCGAGGTTTGCCTTGGCCACGGGTTTGCCGCTACGGGCATCGGCAACAAAGTAATAGGACTTTTGGTCAAGTGGCTTGCGCACAATTGCCGTGTCGGCAATCCAGACAACGATGTGGGATGTATTACCGTCCTTCATCCTGGCACGTAACAGGTAGGCTCCGGCTTTCTTCATGGGAGCAACAATGTCGATGCGCTTGTCCCAATGGTTCTTGCGCGGCTCAAGGCGCAGGTCCCACTCGGCCACTTTTTTGCCGACATACTTTTTCCACTTCTCGTTGACCAGCTCGTAGCCGATGTTGCCGATATTCATGCGATGGTTGTCGATCTTCAAGGGGTTGCTCTTTAGGTAATCTTTAACGTCATCAAGCAGGGTGGGCACGTCTATTGAGTAAGCAGTGAGGTCCACTCGGTCACCGTTGCGGAACACGAACCCAAGTACCGGTTTCTTGCCGGCGGCATGGGACTGACTACCATCAAAGCGTCCCCAGTTGTCGAGGATCTGGTCCAGTCGCTTGGCTTTCCAATTGCTCCTCCCGGGTCCAAATTTCTTGATGCTTTGCTGCCAGTATTCTGCCGCCAGGGAATACTGCCTGCGATTCTCGAAAATGCCGGCTAAATCATTGGTAGCCCGCTCGGCGGAGGACTTGTCGGGCAGCGCGGCGATTTGCTTGAGGACGAAGATGTGATTGTGCTCGTCAGGTAGTGAAACGCGCTTTATTCCGCTGGCCAGTCGGGCAATTGTCTCTTTTTCGCTCAGGGTATGCAACTCATAGGTACTGCTGCTGTTTTCTTTGCCTTCATCCGGACTGTGCCCCCCGAAGAATCCACCGAATCCCCACTGGCGCATCCGCTCGACTCCGAATTGGTTTCGCAAAAAAGAACTCCAGCGGAACATGATTTCACCGGTCCGGTTTGGTGCAAGCTCAGCGGCTTCCGTCAGCAGGTAACGCCAGCGTTCCCCGTCGTTGGTGGCTTTTTCCCAGCTCTTTGGGATGGAATAGAAGACAGGCTTGCCATCAGCATCAACAGGGGCACCCACATCTCGTGCGCCATGGTATCCGCCTTCATCCCAATCCGGAAGCTTGCTGAAGTCCGTAAGGTATTGCAGTCGCCAAGATTCATTTCTACCTCTGTTGGATGCGATCGCATTGGCAAAATCTAGATAGAGTCCGGCGATTGCCGCCTTGTCCTCGTCATTCTTTGCAGCTTTCATTGCGCGCTCCATGAGGGCAAGTCCACGGGTACGGTCCCGTTGGTGCGAGTTGACCTGTCTTCCTCCGCCCCGGTGGTGACCACGCTTGAACTCGCCACCAATAATGTATCCATATTGTGGCATCCTTAATTGCAGGCTTCCGGCACCTGCGAGCACTCTCCAGTCCTGCGGATATTTCTGAACAACGCTCTCAAGGAAATCATCCATGAGTGCGACCTGGCCTATTCTACTCAGCGATTGCCACGCGTTCTGCAGGTCCTCTGCGGCCACTTTGCCGGAGTTTTCCTCCTTCATCAGCAAGTCCTTGTAGGCCTCGAAGGCTTCCTTCCAGTTTCCATCCTTCTTGAGTTTGGCAGCCTTGTTGCGGGCGTCTTCGGCTGGAACGGTCTTAGCGCTGGGAATTGCCAGCAAAGAGCAGAGAATGACAATCAGTAGGGGTATGAATTTCATGGGCAGTGGGAAATAGCTAATACTGTAACGCGGATGTGACGGTTTTTATTAGATCTTTATTGAGAAATTTGGCAGGCGGGGTATGGGATCCGCACTATTGGTCAAAGCGGTATTCCCGGGGATTTCCGGGCTTTTTCCTGAGGGATTGTCCGGATTGGTGTCGCAATGGCGCAAAAACCTCGCCGGCGCCGTCTTTCTTGATATGGTAGACAAGCTCGAGCAACTCGCCCAGCCGTCCGCCGGGAAGTCCACCGTTATATTGGAACCATTCGAGGTATTCAAAGGGGAGTTGGTGGATCGGTAGCCCCTTTGGGGGATATTTCTCGGGGCCATATTTGCCAAAGGGCATGTGAGTATTGCCGATTTCCGCCATGGTCTCGGCAAATTCGTCCGGATCAATCATCTGTTTTAATCGGAGAATGCCCAAAGCAGTTTCCTGGATTTTTCATCCATGGCATCAGCATCCTCAATATGGTAGAGATCCTCGGCAATGTCCTGGATCAGGACCCCGCCATCCGCGAGTTTTCTTGGCCAGGAACCAAGCCGCGTTTCAAAGGTCCGGCACCCGGAATCCGTGACAACCTTCCAGATACGCAGGTCGATATCGTTGCGGATTTCTTCAATGGCCTTGACCTTGATGGTAAATGCCGCATCGGCTATTGCCGATGAAAGGGCGGCTTCGCCCTCGCTATTAAGACTGGCAGGGTCTTCAATCATACAGACCTCATTACCGTCGTGATCGAGTAGAGAAAAAAAGCGAGTTGGATCGGACAGGGGAAAACAGGGTTGCACACGGACTGCGGTGACTGCGCTGTCGTGCACAACTTGCAATTGGCCGCTTTTGCTCAGGCTGATATCAGGTAAAGGCATCTTGTTTATGAGTTGGTTTTCTGCATGTCATTGAGCTTGCGGTAGACGCCATCTTCCACGGCCATCAGATCGGCATGTGTGCCTTCCTCGGCAATACGCCCGTCCTTGAAGACGAGAATCCGGTCGGCTCTGCGAAGAGTTGAGAGCCTGTGGGCAATGGCAAAGGTAGTGCGTCCCTGCGTGAGACGGTCAAGCGCGTCCTGGATTTTGGCTTCAGTCTCCGAGTCGACACTGCTGGTGGCTTCATCAAGGATGAGTATCCCGGGATCATTTAATACTGCCCGTGCGATGGAAATACGTTGACGTTCACCGCCGGAGAGAGTGTGCCCGCGTTCCCCGACCATGGTATCGTAGGCTTGAGGGAGTCCACAGATGAACTCATGGGCATTGGCGGCACGGGCGGCTTCGATAATCTGATTTTTGGGGGCATCCTGCATCCCGTAGCGTATGTTTTCCAGAATGGTTCCGTGAAACAGGAAGGGGTCCTGTTGAACCATTCCGACTTGCCGGCGAAAGCTGCCAAGATCAATGGAATTCAGGTCGTGCCCGTCAATGCGAATCGTGCCGCTGGTGACGTCATAGAAACGTACAATGAGATTGCTCAGGGTGGTTTTTCCTGCTCCGGAATGCCCGACTATGCCGATCATTTCCCCGGGAACTACCTTAAATGAAATATCCTGAAGAATCGGTCGAACGGCATCATAGCCAAAATAAACCTGATCAAATTCCACTTCACCACGCAGTGGATCAATAGTAAGCGCATGTTCCGGGTGTGGCAGGTCGCTTTCGGTATCAAGGAGGTCGAAAACCCGGCGCGCGGAACTCAGTGAGCGGTTGACCATGCGTGCCATCTGGCCAAAGACCTCAATCGGCTGGAAGAACATCCCGGCGTAGAGCAAGAAAGCAACGAACTTGCCGAGGGAGAGGTCGGGGTCGGCTCCATCGGCTCCAGGCATCAGGCGTGGCAGGGCGAACCACCACACGGCGATGCTGACAAGGTGAATCATGAGCATCAGTAACGGCCAGAATTTGGTCCAGTTGCGGTGCACGAAATTGAAGGTTTCCATGGTGTCGGCATTGCGTGCACCAAAACGCTTCTGTTCATGCTTTTCCTGATTGAAGGACTTTACTACCCGGATGCCGGGTATGGTGTCGGCGATGACATCGTTAAGACTCGACCATTTTCTCCACGCTCGCGTGAAAAGGCGTTGCATGCCCCTTCCGTTAATGATGATTGCCCAGATCATGAAGGGGACCGGGAGCACCATGACGAGGCCAAGCTGCAGGTCCATCATGAGTAATCCCGCCGACAGCACGCCAAGCGTGATGACAGAGAGGGAAACCTCGACAACTCCGAAAGCGATGAATTCCCAGATACGGTCGGTGTCTGCCCCGACTCTGCTGATGACAGAACCGGTTTGCGTCTTTGAGAAGTAGGAGACACTCAATTTCTGGATGTGCGCATAGACGTCATTGCGCAGGTCATGGGCAACGTATTCACCCATGATCGACATGACATGGAGGCGAATCCACAAGAAGATCAGGCGCAACAGGTAGGCGGCAGTAATGGCGGCAACAAGTATCCAGGCAATGGACCATGTGCGTTCATCTGCGGGGGAATCCTTTCCAAGAACATCATCGATGATGTAGCGTGCCAGCCAAGGGGGAATAATGGATGCGATGGCCAGCAGGGCGCCTGCGAATAGGCCGATGATAACCTGTCTACGATAGGGCTTCAGGTAAGCCAACAACCGCCAGACGACAGTCATCCTGTTTTGGGAGACGGTGGCCTGTGCTTTTTTGATCGGTGTGGTCAATCCGGTCAGGTAAGATGTGTCTGCGTCATTGCCGATGGGAACTTGATGTCCCAGCAGGGCTTGTTTGAGGACGAAGGCAATATTGCCTACGGCATCCTTTTGTCGGTGGGTATGACGAATCACAGCAAGCGGTTCCTGGTCTTCCTCGCCAACAAGGGTGAGAACACTGCCGCTTAGAGCCGGTTGTTCACGTATTTCAGTGATTTTTGCGCGTTCGACCAGTGAGATGGTGCCTTCACGCATGGTAATGACCTTGGATTGGGTCAGTGCGATCCATTCCTCGGTAATCTGGTGCGAGGGGGTAAGGTCGGCAAAGGCATAGAGCTGGATTGTTTCTCCACCGGCACTCTCGGTGAGGCGTGTGCGGACCTCTTCTGGCATGATCGCCGGTTGATCAAGGTAACGGTCAGCAAGTTCTCGGTCGCGTAATGAGGGATTATCGGGCACGTTGTCGTGGCTTTATGGGATCCTATTGTGATTGATGGATTCGCCAAACGCCAATTTTTCCATTAACCTTTGGCCTGTGGGTGAATTGATTCAATATTTTAGCGTGCATTGGCAGATGTTCCTTGTATTTGGGGTACTTGTCTTTGCCATGCTGGCGTTTTTCCGGGAGTGGCTGCCACCGGATATGGTTGCCATGTTTTCGCTGGGAATCATCCTTTTACCCGGTCTTTTTGGCGATAAAGCGGCCGTTTTGGGAAAGGATGATCTGCTAGGAGCTTTCAGCAATGCCGCTCCGCTGACTATCGCCTGCATGTTTGTAATCAGTGCCGGGCTTGAGAAGAGTGGCTGCATTCGTGCCTTGGGTAGTGGTTTTCGCA
>CALCSP010000706.1 GCA_937893785.1 uncultured Verrucomicrobiales bacterium | reverse complement strand
GCGGTGGACGCAAGCCTGCGAACTAGGGTATTTTTTGGTTGTGAAATCGTTCTGAACCGATTCATTCAGCGTCAGGCGCTGTCACCTTCGGGATTGCCCAAGTAGTCCGGGCAGTTTGACATGATGAGGGTGGATGAGAATATTTGATACTGATGATGGTGGGGGATATGAAATGCAAAAAAATGAAGGTGATATCCGTGATATTTTTGGTGATTGCTCTTGTGGGGTGTGGTAACTCGCCTTCCACCGGACATTCGGATGTGGTCGAATCGGAACCCAGTCAAGAGGAAGTAGCCTTGAGCAAGGTAGGCGCGGAACGTATCCTCAAGGCAGCATTGCACGTTGATGAACTGGCTCAACTGCTTGAAGTGGCTGTGATGGACACAAACCTCAGGGATCGTGAAGGCCTTGCTCACAATCTCAACCAGCCTGAGCCATACAATGGATTGATAAAGGGCATGACTGAACTTGATCAATTAAATTTTCTGGGCTGGGTGACAGCTGGCCAGGCGAACGGCTTCACGACCAACTGGTATAGAAACGGGCGAAAGAAATCGGAGGGATTCCTATTGGAGGGAAAGAAAGACGGACGCTGGACGTATTGGGATGAGCAGGGAAACAAGTCTTTGGCAGATACCTGGAAGAAAGGGAAGCAGGAAGGTCTCTTGGTGAAGTGGTTTAAAAATGGTCAAAAGATGTCGGAAGGGCCGGTCAAAGACGGACAATTTCATGGTATTGCCATGCTATGGTTTGAGAACGGTCAGAAACGCCTTGAAGCGAGCTTCAAGGAGGGAACACAAGATGGTCCAGCCATCATGTGGCATGAGAACGGGGAAAAGATGACCGATGGAGTCTATAAAGACGGTAAGCTAGAGGGGGCTGCCACGATGTGGCACGATAACGGGCAGAAAAAGGTGGAGGGGGTTTATAAAGAGGGAAAACCTGTCTTCCGGAAGTTCTGGAACCGTTCCGGTGAAGAGGTCGCCACAGAAGCAGAGGCTAACAAGTAGTCCTGCTTACAGTCTTAAGTTTGCCTAGCAAGTTAGTATCAATCAGCGATCGATATCTATAAACTGCATCAGTATTTGTGTAAATACGGGAGCCTGAAAAAGATCAGCAACAATAGATCTCAGTTTGATAGAATGAACGTATTAACAATTTAAAACCTATTTTTGGAAAAAGTTTTTAGTGCTCATGCAAAGCCATTGCAAATATGCCCTCACTGCCCCGATTGGAGAGCTTGAATTTCCCGCACAGCTGACACCGAGGCAAATGCTGGAAATGGGTGTCTTTGAGGGGAAATATATCAATGATTGCGAAAGTGAATTCCCCGATGAGTGGTTTGAGAATGCAAAATTGAGTAATTCCGGTCCTGATGTGAACTGCAATTATTTCAAGATAAAAAGCCGGCAACCATTGTATGTGTGGAAACAAAACGGGTGGATCTATGGTAATGATCCGCGAGGTTGGTTCCAGTGGTATTGCCGATACTTCATGGGGCGCAGGGAACCTTCAGTTGATGCTATTCAGATTAGCCGGTGGAAAGCATTTGGCCCCCGCCACATTGGTGGTATCAAAAGCGATCCAAAGTATCGAAAGGCGAAGACACGTACAGAGCGCCTGAACGTTCGCCCCAAGCAACGTCAGGCATTGTTGCAATGGGCCTATAATCCATTTGTCTAGCGCTTGAAATTCAAGGTCTCTTGGTATTTCCTTCTCATCCCAATTTCTTGCATCAGCACTCAGCGTTTAACAGGATGTTTCTTGGAGCTGTTCTTACCAAATTATGGGGGAATATTTTGGTTGTTTACAGGAGAGGTAAGAAGACAAAGGGGGCTTGTGTGACGTTTTGTTCATACTGCATAAAACAGCAATATTTTTTGAACGATTGTAGCTCCTGAATTGTCATACAAAGTATGACAGTGCAAAAATCCCCCAGACAAAAAGCACTCCTCAAAGAGTTCTTTTTGAACGCCACCCTGCTTGCCCTCATCAACGAGTTGGGCCGTGAATCGGCTCGCTGCGACAGGAAACTAAAGGAACTTGGAATTGAGTCTTCGGAATCCGATTCCATGGAAAGTACCTCACAACATTTCACGTAGTTTTCATAGCAGGCATCAACACGTTACAGCCATGGTAGTCGTGTGTCTTGTTACGGTTGAGTGAGAAGGTGACCCTGTGCACTCGGGGTCACCTGATCACTTGCTCTTTGGCGTTTGTCAAAGGTTTGCATACAATACATGCAATCGTCCTGTGCGATTTAGTAATATAAAAAGCGGCACCCAATGAAGGGTGCCGCTTTTGATAGTTTTGTATTTTTCTAAACCGGAGTTAATCAGCGCCGAATGAGCGATTAACGATGGGAGGAGAATGCGATTCTTAGCAATCCAGTAGCAAGGCTTACTGAGCTATAATGCCGAGGACGAGAGTGGACGACTCTGGGTTCACAGTGGACAACCCTTGGTGCATGATGAACGACAACCCTTGGTTCGTGGTGTATAGCACGGAAATGTCTTTCACGCTGGTTAAGATCCTGCGCCATGCGCTGCATGTAGTGGATGCTGTTATTGAGTGAACTCAATAAGTAATGCACGTGCCGGGTGTTGCCATGAACATGTCCTCGGAACCTACAGTGCTCGGCACGATCGACAACGGCATGCAAATGGTGTGCCAAGCGGTCGAGATCTTCGAGATCTTGCATAATATGACACAATGACGCGTAACTACTGCTGGATAGGCGATCAATATGCCGGGCTTCGCTGATAATACGGGAGATATCCGAGCGCAAATGGCAGTAATCAGCACTGTGGCGGAAATGAATGCTGAACTCATAACTTAACTCCTTGGCAATTGAGTAAATCCGGTGGGCAGGTGCACTGAAAGCGCTGCAGTATGCTGCGCTCGCATTATCGGAACTTGCATTTAAGAGTATTGCCGCGCTCATGGCTGCGGGAATAAGGGTGCATTTCATTTTCATGATATCTGGTTTTTCAGGTTAACAATCAGTTGTCAGTCCGTAGGACGTGAGTGCCTGGGAAAAAATTCAAAAAAAATGAAACAGATTGTTTTTACTGTCTGATCGCAATCGAAGTTACCCTCGCCGTCTACCTTTGCAGAGGAGAAATTGTGCCTGGATCGTAAGGATGCCAAGTTGTTGAGCCGTTCTCGCGACTGCCAACTTTGAGAGTAGTTGATTAGTCCTTTTAATCCGGAGTTTGCTCTATGAAATGGACTGCGCCGGTTGAAACACAATACTCAGCACCGATGATTTCCAG
>CALCSP010000705.1 GCA_937893785.1 uncultured Verrucomicrobiales bacterium | reverse complement strand
CAAGCCCATCGAGGTCCTTGTCTATTCGGCAACAGCCTGGTACCGGCATCCGGAAATCCCTAAGATCAACGGCTTTCTGGTTCGCCTCGGTGCCCGGCACAATATGAACGTCAGTGTCACCGAGAGCGCGGAAGACCTTAGGGCAGAAAGCCTGAAAAACTATGACCTTGTCCTTTTTAATAACTCGACCAACCTGGGCGAAAGCGTCCCGGAAAAAATCCAGAAGGAATTTATAGCATGGTTTAAGAACGGCGGAGGGATCATGATGATCCATGCTGGCATCGTGCAAAACGGAACATGGCCGGAGTTGATTGAAATCGCAGGCTGTGACTTCGATGCAGATTCAGAATACGTGGAAGCCCGCTTTGTGATCGACCCGAAGGCGGAAGGTGATCCGATTGTCGCCGGCAAGAAAAAGGAATTCACCTATACCGCTGACTGGCTGAGCTTTAACCGCGCGGTAACGGGGTTGCCAGGAGTTGAAGTTCTTATGCGACTGGATGAGAAAAGTTTCGACCCTGTCCGGGAGCATCCACTCTACCGCGACAAGAAACCAATGGGGGAGGACCACCCCATTTGCTGGCGGCGCAAGCTGGCAAAGGGACGATTTTTCTTCACCGGACTCGGACACGATGTCCGCTCAATAGACACCGATTTTGCCCGCGCTCATTTTGTTGCCGGAATCAAGTGGACTGCAGGTAAGCAGTGAAACACTGCCGGACTAGGATGTGTTTCTCACCAAAACAAAAACATCCTGATTCCTCAGGGTCGCGTCTCTGTCTATTAGAGGAGATGGTAGGCTAAAAAAGGGAATCCCTAGCAGCAGTATTCCGCAATAGATGAGTAATACTATGCCTAGGCGAGAGCTTTACGGACTGCTGCGGCCGCGTAGTCGCGATTCAATTTGGCGATATTGTCAGCCTTAATGGACTTAGGGCAGACGGCCTCACATTCATAGTGATTACTGCAATTACCGAAGCCTGCTTCATCCATTGCTTGAACCATGTTGAGGGCCCTGCGATCCTTCTCCGGAGCCCCTTGCGGGAGATGGTTAAGATGAGAGACCTTGGCGCTGACGAAGAGCATTGCGCTGGAGTTCTTGCAGGCAGCCACGCAAGCCCCACAACCTATGCAGGTCGCCGAGTCAAAAGCATGATCCGCGTCTTCCTTCGTTATCGGAATGGCATTTGCGTCCGGAGCTGCACCGGTGCGGACAGATACGTAGCCTCCAGCCGCTATGACACGATCAAAGGCGCTGCGGTCCACGACAAGATCTCGGACCACAGGGAAGGCGCCCGCGCGAAACGGCTCAATCCAGATCGTGTCACCGTCATCAAAGTGCCGCATGTGAAGTTGACAGGTTGTCGTGCCGTTTTCCTTTCCGTGGGGTATGCCATTGATTGTGAGGGAACACATTCCGCAAATTCCCTCGCGGCAGTCATGATCGAAGTGGATGGGCGACCCTCCATCGCAGATAATTTTCTCGTTCACGATATCCAGCATTTCAAGGAAGGACGCTTCAATGGGAATATTCTCCGCAGGATATTCCTCAATGTGACCTTTTGAGTCACGGTCATTCTGTCGCCAGACTTTTAGGGTAAAATTCATCGCCAGCGGTTAAGGGGTGCTGTGCTAAGGCTGGATAAAAAATTCTTCACGGAAATGACCGCGGAGTCATTATTTATAGCTCCTTATACTAAGCTTTACATTTTCAAATTCAAGTGGTTCTCGGGTAAGTTTTGGCTTTGATCCGACACCGGTATGTTCCCAGGCGCTGACATGGCAGAAATCATCATCATTACGTTTCGCTTCTCCGGCTTGGGTGCGCCCATCAAGTACTTCCGGGTCCTTTTCTTCGAACTGATGTTCCAGCCGGAAATGTCCGCCACAGGACTCCTCGCGATTCAAGGCGTCGTGACAAAGAACCTCACCAAACTCGAGGAAATCCGCGACCCTTCCGGCTTTTTCAAGTTCTTGATTTAACTGCGCGCCGCTTCCGGGAACTCTCACGTTATCCCAGAACTCTTCACGAATCTCAGGGATTCGTTTGAGGGCGTACTCTAATCCTTCGCTCGAGCGGGCCATGCCACACTTGTCCCAGATGAGAAGGCCAAGTTCCCGGTGGAAGCTATCCACGCTCCTTTTGCCGTCGGCACTCATCAGATTGCCTATCCGTGTGTTGGTTTCCTCGAGGCATCGAGAGAATTCCGGGTGAGACTCAGTGACAGAACCGGGCTCCTGCTCTGCCAGATAGTTAGCAATCGTGGAGGGTAAGACAAAGTATCCATCTGCGAGGCCCTGCATGAGAGCAGAGGCACCCAGCCTGTT
>CALCSP010000704.1 GCA_937893785.1 uncultured Verrucomicrobiales bacterium | reverse complement strand
TAGTGGTGGCTATATGATGAAAATCGATCGCTTGGATCCTGGTGATTCGGGCCTTTCTGCAGGCGGCAGAACCCTCGGGTGGGTCTACCCAAAGGAAGATGATGTTACTTCCGCACAATCCAATTGGTTGCGTAATTATATTAACGAGATGAGTGCAGCACTCGGCACGCCCCAATATCGGGATTACATTGAAGTTGGCTCCTGGATTGACCACCACCTTCTTAATGTATTGGCTCTGAATGCGGACGCACTCCGACTCTCCACTTATTTCTTCAAGAGCAGGCAGGGTAAAATTGAGTTTGGTCCGATCTGGGACTTTGACCGTTCCATGGAATCCACAGACAACCGGGATAACAATCCCTCAACGTGGGCCGGTGGCACAAACTACTTCACCTTTCCATGGTGGTCGACGCTTTTTGAGAACGAGAACTTCTGGCAAGCCTACATCGACCGGTATTTTGAATTAAGGGGAGGCGCATTTGCCACATCCAACATACATTCTATCATTGATAACATGGCCACCGAGCTCAATGAGGCTCAACTGCGTAATTTCCAACGCTGGTCTGACCAGCCACGATTCGGTAGCTACCAGGGAGAAGTCAATCACCTCAAAGACTGGCTGGCAACCCGCCTTAACTGGATGGATGGGCAATTCGCGCCGCGCCCATCCACCAACCGATCTGCAGGAATCTACGCACCAGGGACCACAGTCACCCTCAGTGCACCTCTGGGAGCCAACCAGAAAATTTACTACACCCTTGATGGCAATGATCCCAGACCAACCAGTGAAACCAATACTATTGAAGGCACTACTCTGGTTGGAGAATCCACCAACGTGCGGGCCTTTGTGCCGGGATCAGACATCGGCACTCAATGGCGCAGCAATCCAGCATTCGATGACAGTAACTGGTTGTCAGGTCGCAACGGAATAGGTTACGAGAGAGGCAATGGCTATGCCCCTTACATCAATATCGACGTGGATGCGCAGATGCAAGGCCGCACCTCCTGCTACGTTCGCATCAAGTTCAACGTTGATGGAGAAGACCTAGCGGGCTGGAACTTCATGACCCTGCAGTCCAGATGTGATGACGGTTTCGTCGCCTACCTCAACGGCACGGAAATAGTTAGTAACCTTGCCCCTGCCAATCTAAACTGGAACTCTTCTGCTATTCAGACCACCGACGACGCCATTGCGACTACCTTTCAAAATTTCGAAGCCAGCAACTTCTTCAACCTTCTGCAACCTGGTGAAAACCTGCTCGCCATCCATGCCCTGAATGAGAGCACCACAAGTAGTGATTTCCTGAATCAGGTAAAGCTAATTACCGGCTTTGATGAGGGTGCCGGCCAGGGAGGCACGGGTGGTATTGAATATACTGGACCAATCACGCTTAATGAAACAGCCCGCCTTTTTGCCCGTGTCTTTGACAGTGACGGCGGTAATTCCACTGGTTCCGGAAGAACTCCTGTAGGCACAGGGTGGAGCGCACCGCTCCAGGTTGAATACCTAGTTAATGAGGCACCTGCCAGTGAAGGAACCCTGGCCATTGTCGAAATAATGAATAATCCCTATGAGCTTGGCGATGCCCTGACTGAGGATGGTGATTTTGAATGGATAGAACTTCAGAATATCACTGCACAAAAAATATCACTCTCTGGGGTTTCCTTCAGTGAAGGCATAAAGTTCAATTTTTCCGGAAAGAGCCTTGATCCAGGAGAGCGCACACTCGTTGTTCGCAACCTAACAGCCTTTCAGCAGGTGCATGGCAGCAGCCGGAACCAACAAATTGCTGGAACCTATTCCGGAGCACTTGAAAACAATGGAGAAAACCTGGTGCTGACTGCGGCCAACGGAGACATCATTCAGAGCCTTTCCTACCCCGGTAACATCGCACCCAAAGGCCATTCTCTACTCCTTACAGGTGATAATGTCTGGCAGGCCAGCCGCAGCCTGCTTGGGTCTCCCGGCGCTCCTGAACCCACACTCAGCGAGCTCCCCGATATTTTAGTCACCGAAATACTGACCAATTCCATCATTCCGCAACTAGACGTCATCGAGATTCATAATCCAAATGCGTTCGCTGTCGATATTTCAGGGTGGTTACTAACTGATGATCTTGGCCAACCCGATAAATTTCGCATACCGGAAAGCACCATACTCGAGTCAGGTGAATACATAACATTTGATGAAAATGAATTTACTGAGTTTGCCCTTGATTCGTTCGGGGAGGAAATATTCCTTATAGCATCAACACCCTCTGGAGAACTCCGGGACTACGTGGACGGCTTCAGTTTCGGTGACGCATCTGCCGGTGTTACCTTTGGCAGACACATCACTTCAACGGGCGCAGTTCATTATGTACCCATGTCTGATGAAACCCTTGGGCAACCCAATTCCCAACCACTTGCAGGCCCCCTTATTGTCTCGGAACTAATGTATAACCCGGTAGCCGGTGAGAGCGAATTCATTGAGATTAAGAATATCTCTTCTTCAACAATTTCTCTTGGCGGCATCGAGGTCAGTGGGTGCGGATTTGTTTTTCCTCCTGATGCGCCCGATCTTGATGCCGGGAATCTGGTATTACTCATTTCCGGTAATCCTGAAGAATTCCGAAACCTTCACAACATTTCTGAAAACGTGGCCATTTTTGGCCCTTACCCAGGAAGGCTTGACAACGGGGGGGAGAAAATTCGGATCAAGGTGCCTGAATCAAGTGGCGTAGCCGGAGAACCGGATTTGTTGGTGTCGGTAGACATTACCGATTATGACGATATTCTGCCCTGGCCAACCGAAGCTGATGGAAATGGTTTCTCACTACAGCGTTTACAACCGGCAGAATACGGTGGCGACCCCCTCAGCTGGAAACCTTCAGCCGAAACAGGCGGTAGCCCTGGCCTTGATGAAGCAATGGATTTCGACTGGCGCACGCTTTTCTTTTCAGCTTCTGAAATCGCCAACCCTTCCATTTCCGGACCTCTGGCTGATGCAGATAACGACGGGGTGGCAAACGTCCTGGAATATCTTCTTGCCACCAATCCACGCAACCCGAGCTCTAACCGCCCTCTAGGGATTTCGTCAGTGGGAGTGGCAGGCCAGCGCCAACTGGAAATCACACTAACCCTGAAAAACCAAGTTACGGGATTTACAGCTGTAATTGATTCCTCAGAAACGCTTGAAGCATGGAATTTACCCGGACAGCAACTCACGCTTTGGACGACAACAGAGAACGACGACGGCACCACCACTCTGGTCTACCGCAGTGATGAAATCCAAAATCTTCCTGGGACAAAAAACCTGTTTTTCCGCGTGCGAGCCGTTCAAACACCCTGAGCGTTACCTTTATTGCTAATCAGCGACCGTTTTCCCAGACCGCGAGAAACTCCTCGGCATGTCGCGGGTCATTGAGAACAATAGCCTCTTTTCCGGGCGTTGATTTCTTACGCATTATCCGGAACCTTCCCCATCCTGATGGAGCAAGTTTCCTCTGCAACTCAAGGGCAACCCGACCCATTGTCATTCGTACGTTCAACTCAACCACATGCCTAAGGGCCAGAGTCCCATCGCTACGACGATACACCATCG
>CALCSP010000703.1 GCA_937893785.1 uncultured Verrucomicrobiales bacterium | reverse complement strand
TAAGGACATAAATTACACCTTTCTTTCAGTCCACCACTGGGGTGAAAACCCAACCGGAGTCTGGACTCTGAACGTCAGCGATGGTTCCGAGTTCGATAATGGCACCCTGCAGGGATTCAGCATAGAGCTAACGGGCGCCATTCCTGCAAGCGGCTATGAAAAATGGCAGAGTGATCAATTCAGTGCACAGCAATTACTGGACACTGAAATTGCTGCAGAGACGGCAGATCCTGATGGTGACGGAAGGACTAACCTGATGGAATATGCAATTGGAGGCAACCCCCTAGCTTCTGACCAGCAAGGAGAGCCAAGTCTTGTCAATACTCAAGCCATGCCCAGACTTCAGTTCGTCGCTGATACCGATAAGACCGACTTAATTTACCAGCCTCAGCTATCCACAGACCTAGTCACCTGGACCGATGCTGCCGCCGTTGTCACGGGGACGTTCGACTCTTTTGAAATCCGCGAGGTGGCTATGCCTGCAAATGCCATAGGATTTTTCAGGCTGAAGGTCACGCGTATCTCGCCCTGAAGAACGGTTACCCCTTTCGTGGGTTCAACCCTTAGAGCAATTTTTCAGGGATACCCCCGGTCAGGCCTTTAATCTGATCCGCGTTATCCCTGTGGGCTACAAGCAGTGCATCACCGGTCTGCACCACAATCAAGTTCTCTACTCCCAGTAGCGCAACATGACTTTCCTCATCTGCACAATAAACGACATTATTGGCTGAATGGAGTGGGAATATCCGGGCATTACTGCGGTTCTCATTGGCATCGGCATCGAGATAACCGGCTACAGAAATCCAGCTCCCAACATCATCCCATTTAAAGGAAGCTTCAATATTCAGAACCCGGCTTGCCTTTTCCATCAACGCAAAATCGATCGATATTTTTTCCAATTTGCAGAATTTCTCGTTGAGTAGTGCAGGTAAGTCCTCTGCCGTCCGCACCTCCTCCACGAATGCCGCAAGTGCTGGAACATGCCTAGTGAACTCTGCAATAACCGTCTTAAGTGACCAGATAAACATTCCGGAATTCCAGGTAAAGTTGCCCGCATCTAGGAATGTCTGCGCTGTTGCCGTATCTGGTTTCTCACGAAAACGAATAACCTCAAAAACCGGGATATCGCTCTCGTAACCTGCAATCTGCACCGCATTCTGCCTCTCAATATAACCATAACTGGGACATGGCCAGGTGGGCTTGATCCCAAGGGTTACGACTGCATCTGAATTCTCGGCAACCGTGAACGCAGCATTCAATGTATCGGTAAAAGCGACTTCGTCTTGAATAAGGTGATCGGCTGGCAATACCGCCATGCTGGCCTCAGGATCACGCGCAGCAACCCACCCCACTGCGAGAGCAATTGCGGCGGCAGTATCACGCTTAGCCGGTTCACTAACGATATTTTCTTCAGGCAACTGCCCGGCAATCAACTCTCGCACAGCAGCCTCCTGTTCAATATTGGTAAGCACCAGTATATTTTCCCTAGGCAATAAGCCCCTAAGACGGGACAAGGCAGCCTCAAGCAGTGTCTCTTGCCCGAATAGCCTTAGCAACTGCTTGGGCGTAGCACGGCGCGATAAGGGCCAGAACCTTTCGCCGGAACCTCCAGCGAGGATTAATGCATATCGATTGTGCATAAGCTTAGCTAGAAACTGGTGGATAACTTTTGGAAGATCATGCCCATGAATGCTCCGGCGCCAGTTTTTTTGCCTCTTCAAGAGGCAGTGGGTCAAGAAGAAAGCGCTTGCTGTAACGACCTCGGTTGTGAGTACGGCAGCATGGGTAACAAGCTGAATGTCTACTTAATTTTCGAACCCTTGGCACAATGATTCCGCAATTACGACACTGGTAAGCAAATTTTCGTCTCACTGAGCGACGTGCCAGTGGAAGATCATGGCATCTTTGCTCTCCTGGAATACCCAATGCAGCGCATGCCTCTCTCCACTCAGGTCCATGTGGTTGAATGCCCCGACCAGCCGCACGGTAATGAGCGACAAGATGGGCCAACTCATGACGAAGCGTTCGCCCTGGCTCATCCGGAGGAAAATCGATCAATCGACTATTCAGATCGATCCGTGAAGTGGAATGATGCGCCAACCCCGCCGTGGTAATAAGCCGTGGATTCCAGTATACCTGCAGTTGCTCAGCTAGCTCATCCAAGCCCATTGCCTCAACAAGCTCACGAGCCTGAGCCGTCAAACCAACATCTATCTTTAAGCCACGCTCCTGGGCAATTTGCGCTCGCTTAACAGGATCAGGGGGCGGCACAACCTCAAACAAGCCAAGTAATTCGACTGTTTTCGCGAGCCGCTTCCTCCGTCGAGGCGAACGCGGCTTCTTAATGGGCCGCCTTTGTTCCACTAGGCCCGGCAATTCAAGATTCAGTTGTCGATACTCAGGCAACATTTAAGCTTAACTTCCCTTCTTTTCCTCGGAGATTCTCCGGTGTGCTGATTTATCCTTGATGTCATGAGCCACTTCCGGAAGTGCTACCAATGAATCAGGCTCAATGCTCTTCATTATAAAAGCACTCGCACCAATAGTACTGCGGGCACCAATTGTGGTTTCACCACCGAGGATTGTGGCACCAGGATAGATAGTCACCCAATCCTCGACATTTGGGTGACGCTTAATTCCCTTGATTGGGTTTCCCTCGTCATCCTTAGGAAAGCTTCGGGCACCAAGGGTCACACCATGATAAAGCTTAACATGGTGGCCAATCACACAGGTTTCGCCAACAACAACGCCGGTTCCATGATCAATAAAAAAGTGCGATCCGATTTTTGCTCCCGGATGAATATCAATACCGGTTTTAGCATGTGCCCATTCCGTCATCATCCGAGGAATTAACGGGACTTCCTCTTGATAAAGAATACGCGCCATTCGCTGGATGGCTATCGCCTCAAGACATGGATAGGCCAAGATAATCTCATCAAAACTCTTGGCAGCAGGATCGCCATCATAGGCAGCTTCCACATCAGTACGCAAAAGTCTACGGATACTTGGCAATTGCCTTAGAAAAGAACAGACCGTCTCATGAGCTAGGTTTACGGGCATATCGTCATTCCCTGCACCAAAGCGCAAACTACGGGTAACCTCCTTATCAAGGGCGGTTATGACCTTGCCAACCCGCAGGGTAGTTTCCTCCTCCAGTTCATCGGAAGCGATGGCTTCGGTGTCGAGGAACCCGGGGAAAGCAAGGCGAAGCAAATCCTCGCAAACAGCACCAATGGCCCGCTTCGATGGCAAATTCGAGCAATCGATACGATTGATTCCACCGACTTCCTGATAGGAGCCGAGCAAATCAGAAACTATTTGGTCTACTTCGTGATCCATTAAGAATGACTGATGTAATCAAGCCAGCGGAAACCTGCTACCATGCAGGATAGTTCATAATTGCTAATATCCAGTAAAAATTTATCATTCAGGCAAGAATTCCACCTTTCCAACCCCTAGTCGGGTCAATAAATAGACAAACAATAGGGATTGAGGAGGAATTAAAGCTTTTACCGACCTGTTGCCACTCGATTGACACCCTATCCCATAAGATTTAATTATCTTGACCAATTAACTACATGAGCCCTTCCAAACACTGCTCAATTTTTGCCGGCATCTTCACTTCACTGATGGGTGTGGCCTGCCAGTCTAACAACCTGCATCAATCAGCAACCGCCATCACCAATTCCAAATATTTCCTGCTCGATCCTGCCAAGCAGCCTGCCTCTGTCGACCCAATGATTCGTTTTGAGCAACGGCACTACCTGCACGGTGCAATCACCAGCGAAGATCGTAAGGATCGCTACGGACACTATTATGTTTTCTGGTGGACAGACAACGCACGGACCCCTGCCGTTATCCGACTGGAATACCGCCAGGAAAATACAGGCGTTGCGGTCAAGGTTCAGGAATTTGCCGTCAATACGCCTTATCCAAGAAACAAAAGTCGTTTCCAGGTAACCGGAGCAGAGTATCAGAGTGGGGGGCGGGTCACCTCCTGGCGGGTCTCTATTATACGCAATGGGCGGGTTATTGCCCATGACCAGTCATACCTCTGGTAATTGCTACTACCTGCTTTTGTTTCGTGCACAAAAAAGAAATCATCTCCTGAATTGAGGATTCCCCTTGCCTATAGGCATACTCAGCACTTCTTTGTTAAGAGCTTTTTATTTCTCAAGTGAACGCCATTGCGCCTATTTATGTCGGACAATTCCAAGATGGAGTTGTTTGGATCAGAGTTGAAGGTAAAGGCTCATTCCAGAACAGCCCCGAGCTCAAGGAATTCGCCCTGCGCATGATCAAACGTGGAGCGACAAAATTCGTGATCGATCTGGAAAACTGCCCAGTAATGGATTCCACCTTCATGGGAACAATGGTAGGCATTGTAAAGCATCAAGATCACGAAAGGGAATCCAGCTTTGAAATTCTCAACGCCAATGCCCGCAACCTCCAACTTATCCAAAGCCTTGGTCTTGATCAGTTGCTAACCCTAGATGAAGATGGCAGTAAGTGGCCCGATATCCGAAATCAAGTGCCTATGCTGATTGAGAGCGGAAACCCTCTTGATCACATTGATCTGGAAAAAAAGGCGAATAATGCGCATGTGCTGGAAGCCCACCAACAACTCAGTGCAACTAGTAGAGAGAATACCACGCGCTTCCACGACGTGGTCGAATTCCTGAAAAAGGAAATGCAGGACGACCATCCTTCCTAGATGGTAATAGCCAAGATGCTTCGAGGAACACATTCACCAAAGGGAAGGCTGGATTTGTCATGAACCCAGGCATCTTTATTCTCCTAGCATTTTCCACGGCGTCATTGCTTATCCTCGTCTACATTCTTCGCTCACAATCCGGCATCATAAAGCAACTGCGCTACCAGCGTGATGCAATTGAAATTGAAGAACATCGAATGTTCGATTTTCTGCACGGACTCGGAGAGACCCTTATCAAAGAAGATTCCACTCAAACGACCATACTACACCGCACTATCGTCCGAGGAGCCGCAGTAGTTGTCGACACACATGGTGCAGCCCTTTACCTGCTGGACAAGACCGGTAACCGCCTTGTGCCTCAATATCAAAGCGAAGCCTGCCCTCCGTTAATACCTATTCCTTCACATATTACCGAGCAATCCATCGATGCCCCTAATACGCTTGGAAGTTACCTTAAACTAACAAGCATTGGCAGTGAATGGGGGCCTTTCGGAACAGCATTGTCTACTGGACAACCACAATTCATTGAGGACTTAAGCGAAAATAAATCCTTTCAGGAAGCCGACTCCACATGTCATCAGGGGGTCTCGGTTATTATTGCACCCCTAATATATGGAAACAAAAAGCTTGGCATCCTAGCGGTTGCCAACTCCTCGGTTGCTGAACCATTTACCAAGAATGATTTTGACGTTTTCCGCTCCGTTGCCGAACAGTCCGCTTTCGCTTTGGGCAATGCAATCATTCATAACGAAGCAGCTGAGAAACGGCGCCTTGATGAGGAACTGAACACTGCCAGCGAAGTCCAGCGCATTCTACTTCCTGAAAAGGCCCCCGAAATGGAAGGTTACCGGATCGCGGGATTGAATGTCCCAGCGCGATTGGTAAGCGGTGACTATTTTGATTTCTTTGAAATTGATAACACCCACCTCGGCGTGGTTATAGCTGATGTCTCCGGCAAGGGTGTGCCGGCATCACTGATTACTGCCATGTGTCGCAGCGTGGTTCGTGCCAACTCATCAGGGAAACTTTCACCCTCCGAAGTGCTCTCTAAGGCCAATGTTCAGCTCTTCCCGGACATAAGAGAAGACATGTTTATAAGTCTTGCCTATCTGGTCATGGAACGGGACAACCCGGTAATCAAGCTAGCCAGAGCAGGACACGACCCGCCACTACATTACAAAACAGCTGATAAGAGCGTAACCGCCGTCCAAAGCCCGGGTATCGCTATAGGTATCGATGCTGGTAACGTTTTTGACAAAGCCATGCAGGATGAGGAGCTCAATCTGATGCCTGGGGACATCCTGCTTCTTCACACCGATGGTGTAAATGAGGCCACCAACCAGCACGGGGAGGAGTTCGGTTTGGAACGCCTTTATCAGACTTTAACCGAGGCGGCTCCTGAAGGTGCATCGGCGGTCATTCAAAGCATCCGCGATGCTGTGGATGATTTTGCCGGAAATGTCAGCCAGAACGATGATATCACCTTGGTTGCAGTCGAAAAGTGTTAATCAACCAGAAGCACGACTCTTATGCCAATCTGCAAACGGTTTGCAGGGATTTGCCAAAAGTGTATTTCTTTTCGGGAAATTCACCCGTATCAGGGTATAATGCGCGCCCGCAAACAATCCCTTAAATGACTGAAGACGCTGTAAACGATGCTGATAACGGTGAGGACACCAGCCTTGATACCGTAACTCCAATAAGTAACGAAGAGGAGGAACATGAGCAATCCTCAACTGAATCGGCACCTAAAGAGCCAGAGGAACAGGATGCTGCCCACTGGAAGGATGTTGCTGCCCGAAATCAAGCTGAGCTCGATAATTACAGGAAACGCATGGCTCGCGAGAAAGCCGAGCAAGCGAAATGGGCAAATGCCAACCTCCTCGGAGAGCTATTGTCCGTTTTGGATAGCTTCCAGATGGGACTTGATGCAGCGAGGATGGATGACAAGGATTCTGTGATCACTCAGGGAATGGAAATGGTTCAGCGGCAACTGGATGAATTCCTTACCAGTCAGGGCGTGGTGGAAGTGCCTGCCACCGGTGAACCATTCGACCCCAATCAACACGAAGCCATATCTCATGAGCCTCACCCTGAAGTAGCCGAAGGGGTGATCATCAGTCAGGTCCGCAGAGGATTCCGATTACACGACAGATTGTTACGCGCTTCAAATGTGATTGTATCAAAGGGGCCAGAAGAAGCAGCAAACGCCGAGGCTAATGAAGAATAAGAGGGGTTACACCTGATTTGCGCTCCGACATTGATTACTTACCTCTCACTCTTAACCCACCATTGATTCCACATTCCTGATGTCAAAACGAGACTACTATGAGGTCCTCGGGATCAGCAAGGGCGCCTCTTCCTCGGAAATAAAGAAAGCCTACCGTAAGGCAGCCGTTGAGCATCACCCCGACAAGAATCCTGATGATCCTGAAGCTGAAGACCGCTTTAAGGAAGTGGGCGAAGCTTATGAAATTCTCTCTAATGAGGAAAAGCGCGCTGCCTACGATCGCTTCGGACACTCAGCCTTCTCCGGGGGCGGTCAACGCTCCCATGATCCATTTGACCTTTTTCGGGAAGTTTTCAGCGGTGGTGGCGGCGGTGGCGGCGGCGGAATATTTGAGGAACTCTTTGGAGGAGGCACAGGAAGGGGAAGAAGAGGTGGAGCCAACAATCGGGGTGCTGATCTTCGTTATGACCTAGAACTTACCCTTGAGGAAGCGGCAGCAGGAACAGAAAAGCAACTCGAGCTTGAAAAGGCGGTTGTTTGTAATACCTGCGCCGGTTCCGGTTCATCAAGTGGCTCCGGCACCACGACTTGCCATACCTGCGGAGGGCATGGCCAAGTGATTTCTTCTAGGGGATTTTTCCAGGTTCAGCAAACATGCCCGGATTGCAACGGAACAGGAACAATTGTAGAAAATCCATGCCCGGACTGCCGCGGTGAAGGCCGTCTTGAGGAGCTATCCCGAATCAAGTTAAAAATCCCGGCTGGCATCGCCCACGGGTCAAGGATTCGCTCCACAGGAAACGGAGAGGCAGGATGGCGGGGAGGCGGAAGTGGAGATCTTTATGTCGTCGTTCATATTAAGGAACACGATGTTTTTGAACGAGAAGATAATGACCTTTTCTGCGAAGTGCCTATACCTTTTATCGTAGCCACCCTGGGAGGTGAATTGGAAGTACCCACCCTGACAGGTAAAGCATCCATCAAGATACCGCCCGGCACCCAGAATGCGACTGTCTTCAGACTTCGGGATAGGGGAATCCAATTCCTAAATTCTACGCGCAAGGGGGATCTTATGGTACAGGTTCAGGTGGAAATTCCCACCAAACTCAACAAGCAGCAACGCGAAGCTCTGCAAACATTTGCCGATACCATTGGCGTAAAAAATTCACCCATGCACGAGAGCTTTTTTAAGAAAGCAAAAAGGTTCTTTAGCTAAAGCGTAAAAACGACATCTACCCCCAACCGGAACCAGTCTGATACAGTGAGGATAATCACTGTAATGCAATGTGATCAACCCGTTACTATCAACATTTTGCTGATGCACCGATTCTACATTCCCCCTGCGACCTGGAAGCTGGAAGAACTGATCCTGCCAGAAAACGAATCTCACCACTGCCTGAACGTCCTGCGTCTCGGCAAGGGAGACAGAATCACGGTTTTCAACGGCAAGGGATATGAAATAACCACCACTATAGCGGAAGCAAATAAGGGCGCAGTGAAACTCGAAAGCGGCAGCACACAGAAAACGCCCGCGCTTAAGACTCATATAACGCTATGTCAGGCAGTACCGAAGGGCAAAAATATGGACCTCATCATTGAGAAAGCTACTGAGCTTGGTGTGGCGGAAATCTACCCCTTGCTTTCCGAAAGAACAGTGATCAGGCTCGACTCGGAAGAAAGGGAGAAGAAACGAGAAAAATGGCAGCGTGTTGCCATTGAGGCCTGCAAGCAATCCGGTCAGAATTGGCTGCCAACCGTTCATTGCCCCCAGCCCCCGGAAAGTTTTTGCACCTCTGGTTTTCCATCATGCGACCTGCCGCTTGTTGCATCACTCCAACCAGGTTCGCGACGGCTCAAGGATATCCTCTCAGCATATCACACGGATCACCAGGGGTCGGCACCAAGTTCCGCCCTTATTCTCATCGGTCCCGAAGGCGACTACACTCCTTCAGAGATAAACATGGCTCAAAATGCAGGTTGTCTGCCGATGACACTCGGTCCCATCGTACTGAGAACAGAGACAGCCGCCATCTACTCACTGAGCATTCTCGCTCATGAGTTGCTCTGAGATACCTCTGGGCTTTAGGGGTAATTTACTGAGGCAATACCCAGACGTTTCGAAACCTAACCGGATTACCGTGGTTCTGGAAAAAAACAGGACCGGGTTGGGGGCCCTCCCGCATCGGAGATGCAGTGGTAGCATGATCACAAACCGTCTTGTCATGAATTAACACCCCATTGTGGCGCACTGTCATGATTGCATCGGCTATCTTTTTCCCGTCCTTGAACTTGGCAGCCGTGAAATCAACATCATAGGTTTGCCAGGTAAGAGGAGGAAAACACATGTTCATGGAAGGTGCCTTGGTCGAATAAATACCACCACACTCATTGTGGTGCCCCTCAAGGCCAAAGGAATCAAGCACTTGGACCTCATAACGCCCATGGGCGTAAAACCCGCTGTTCCCGCGTCCCTGACCACGTGCCTTCGGCTTGTAAGGAGTGCGGAATTCAAAATGAATCTTGAAATCCCCGAATGTCTGCTTGCTGGTGCAGCCCTCCATGAGCAGGCCATCTTCACTCATCCGACCACCTTTCCACAAGTCAGCACCATGCTTCTTACCGTCAAAAAGAATCACAGCGCCCTCCGGAGCCTTTGCGCCAAGGGTTGGGCTCTTGCGCACAATGCGCTTCAAAGTCCCAACTTTCTTTTCATCAATAAGGATGGTTATCACGCCGTCCTTAATAATCCCCTTTGATCCATCGACCATATGCACAGTCGTAACACCATCCTTAGTCTCACCCTTGCCCTTAATCCGGGTGGATTTGTCACCATTCCAGCCATCGCCGGGAAGTCCACCTGGATAACCAACCACGTCAAACTTGCCATCACCAAGAGCAATCAAATGACCACCTGCTTTCCCCCCATCAATAGTACCGCTATATTCACCCTGAACGGCATAGTCAGCGTCAACATTAGCAGGGTCAATATAAGTGCCCCCCTTGCTAGGTGCGGCAAAAATGGGCGTTACCGAAAAAAATGAGAACAGGACGATGGTAAAAGTCTTTCTTTTCATATCTAGTATAGGCATTCTGTATCAATACTACCTAATTAAGAAACCAAAAATTCAGTTTTCCATGCAAATTCATCAATTACTCGCCTCCTTTCTGGCGACCAGTTTTATGCTCTTAGGCACGGTTGCCGCCCAAAACGTCAATTTTAAGGTGGCCTATCCCGACCTAAAGATTAAAAAACCGGTCTGGAACACCACTATTCCCGGCACGGACCAGGAACTCATTGTCGCGCAGGGCGGGGTGATTTACGAGTTGCCCAAAGATCGCAATGCCAAGTCTGCGCCAGTCTGGCTGGACCTGACCAACCGTGTCGTCATTGAAAAAGACTTCGAAGAAGGCCTGCTCGGCTTGGCTTTCCACCCAAAATACGAGGCCAACGGCAAATTCTACGTTTACTACTCTCGGCAAAATCCGAAACGAGCCATCCTCTCGGAATTGGTTGCCAAAAACGGTAAACCAGACATGACCAGTGAACGCATCCTGCTGGAAATCCAACAACCATTCTGGAACCATGATTCTGGCCAGATGACCTTTGGCCCTGACGGTTACCTTTATATTTCCACCGGGGATGGCGGCAAGGGCAACGACCCGCTGATGACATCACAAAATCTATTCAGCCTGTTGGGCAAGATCCTAAGGCTGGACGTAGACAGCAATGCAGGTGACCTCGCCTACGGCATACCAAAGGACAATCCTTTCATCGGAAAACCCGGTATCCGCCCGGAAATCTGGTGCTACGGCATGCGTAACCCTTGGGGGCTGCATTTTGATAAGTCTGGCCGCCTTTGGTGCGCAGACGTAGGACAGGCACTCTGGGAAGAAGTCAACCTGATCGAGAAAGGTGGTAACTACGGCTGGAGCTACCGGGAAGGTGCACATGACTTCCAATTAAGCAGGAACCCATCACTGAAAACCGAGGGTAAGGATGCCGTGAAGCTAATTGATCCCGTGCACGAATACAGTCATGCCGATGGCATCAGTATTACCGGAGGCGTTGTTTATGATGGCAAGGCCTTTCCCGCCCTGAAGGGCAGCTATATCTACGGTGACTGGGGATCGGGTTTCATGTGGGCCCTGAATGTCAATGATGCCGGCAAGAAAACTGGCAACACTATCCTGCGTAAACGCAACGCCGCCGGAAAAAGTGCCTTCAAGGGCACCGGATTCCAGCCCACCGCCATTACCATCCGTCCTGATGGAGAGCTATGGATCCTCTCATGGGATGGAAAAATCTACGAGATGAGCAAATAAAACTCGTCATCAGGAAAATCCCGGCCAAACCAAAAAGATTCGTTTCACCGGAGCAGGGTAACCTGCTCCGGTTTCCATGCAGCTATGGTAAGAGTTTTTGCTTTTACTCGCCCAACCGTTAACCATCAAAAAACCCGCTCCCAGCAACCTGCCAAGGTCTCTCTCATTGTTTTCCCCACAGGATCAATAGATGAAACGGTTAACCTGCACAGCGCTTGCAATCCTCTGCATCTCCCGTGCGACGCAGGCCGAGGTTCAATACAACCGGGATATCCTGCCCATCCTGACCCAAAAGTGCCTTGCTTGCCATGGGGCAGATTCAAGCAAGCGCAAGGCTAGGCTACGCCTTGACGAAAAAGCATCGGCCTATTCCAGGCGAGATGGGTCATCTGTAATTGTCCCCGGACACCCTGAAAAAAGCAGCCTTATCACGCGCATTTTCTCAAGCGATGAGGATGAGGTTATGCCGCCATCTGACCAGAAAACCAAACGACTGAGTGCCGCAGAGAAGCAATTACTCAGGCAATGGATTGCACAAGGTGCCGAATATGAAAAACATTGGGCTTTTCAACCGCCTGAGAAACCGGCACTGCCTGCCAGCGGCACTTGGGGTCATAATGAAATTGACCGCTTTGTCCTAGCTCGGCTGAAAAGCAATGGGTTAGAGCCCCAAAAGCAAGCCCGCAAGGAAAGATTGATCCGACGAGCCAGCATTGACCTGACCGGGTTGCCTCCAACACTCGGGGAGGTGGATAGCTTTCTGGCAGACAAGTCACCACAGGCCTACTCCCGGCTGATTGACCGCCTGCTCACATCTCCGCGGTTTGGAGAACGCATGGCTGCATGGTGGCTTGATGGGGCACGCTATGGAGATAGCCACGGTTATGACAACGACCTGGAAAACTCCCAGTGGCCTTGGAGAAACTGGGTCATCGAATCATTTAACGCCAATAAGCCTTTTGATCAATTCATCACAGAGCAGCTTGCCGGAGATCTTCTTCCTGACGCGAACGAGGAGCAGGTCCTCGCCACGGGTTTTAACCGCAATCACCGTATACAAACAGAGGGTGGAGCCATCGATGAGGAATGGCGAACGGAATATGTCATCGACCGGGTCGAGACAATGGGCGCTGTTTTCATGGGCCTGACGTTAAGTTGCGCGCGATGCCATGACCACAAATACGACCCTGTCAGTCAGAAGGAATTCTACCAGCTCTTCGCCCTGTTTAACAACCTTGATGAAAAAGGATTTATCAACAACCTGCGCGGCAGTGCTGACCCGAAGGTCCGCTATCGGCTCAGGGAATACAATGAAAAGCTCCTTGCCATCAACGAGCGGCAGCATGACAAAAAGGCACGGGAAAAGGAAATTGCCGAACTCAACAGGCAGCACCCCCACGTGATGATCATGCGCGATAACAAGCCGCGCAAGGCCTATGTCCTGTATCGCGGACAATATGATGCCCCACGAGAGGAAGTAACCGCCGGAATTCCCCGGGCATTTCCTCCCGCACAGGAAGGCAGGATCACCACGCGCTTGGAATTGGCTCGATGGCTGGTTCACCGTCAGCACCCACTCACGGCAAGAGTTGCTGTCAATCGCCTATGGGAGCAAATTTTTGGAACCGGCATCGTCAAGAGCTCCGAGAATCTCGGGATCCAGTCTGATTGGCCAAGCCATCCGGCTTTGCTGGACTGGCTGGCAGTGCAATTCATGGAATCCGGCTGGAATATCAAGGAGCTGCTCAGGAAAATGATGCTCAGTGCCTCCTACCAACAAAGCGCGGTTGTGGACGCAAACCTCCTGGAGCGCGACCCGGAAAACCGGCTCCTCAGCCGTGGACCACGTAACCGCCTGCAGGCGGAGATGCTGCG
>CALCSP010000702.1 GCA_937893785.1 uncultured Verrucomicrobiales bacterium | reverse complement strand
CATGCCACTCACAACTTTGATGTGGCTGTTGGAGTCGTAGCCAGTGGTGAAGGAGTGATTGTCGGTGGCAAGGAGGGGGTGATTTTCTGGAACAACCTGAAGCAGGAAAAAATAGTGTCGAATCCCCTGTCCCGGGGCGTTGGTGAGGTGCGCATCGAAAATAGGATGGTGGCGACGATTGAACCGATGCATGGCAATGAGGTGGTTGTTTATCACCTGCCTGAAACAGGGTCGAAGGAGCCCTTACGCACTTCTTTGGACGCGACATTGGATCAGGGGCACGCGTTGGCTATTGCTGATCTGGATGGTGACAAGAAACCCGAGGTGCTTGCCGGATGGCGGGGTGGAAAAGGTGGTATCCGGATCTATACCCAGAGCGCCGATGGCTGGAAGACTGAAGCCCTTGATGACGGCGGCATCGCCTGTGAAGACCTGAAGGTTGCGGACCTTAACGGCGACGGGAAGCCGGACGTCATTGCCGCCGGAAGGGGGAGTAAGAACGTTGTGATTTACTGGAACAAGTCGAAGTAATTTTTAACCCTTTGGCTTGGACTTTCTCTTTGGCTTGGGCTTCACGGGCAGGGCTTTCAGGTCGTTGTTCCTGACCTCCTTGAGTTTGGCGGTCAGCTTGGCCTTGAATTCCTCAACTTTCTTTGCATGGCCGGGATCCTTTGCCAGATTGGTATATTGTTTGGGGTCTTTTTCCATGTCGAAGAGTTCCATTCCTCCCGAGGCATCCTCTTGGTACTGGATGTAAGCCCATTTATCTTCGCGCAGAAGGAATCCTTTTCGCATCGGGGCAACGCTGAATGCAGATGTCCTGACCTCGTGTTTCGGGTCATCCAGGGTTTGTGAAATATCCCTGCCCTGCAGGCGGTCAGGAACCTCAAGCCCGCAAAGGGCTGAGACGGTGGGGAAAAGGTCGAGTAGTTCAACTAGTGAGTGGCACACGGCGGGTTTTTTTCCAGGAACACTAATAATCATCGGCACCGCCGCAGATTCTTCGCGCAGGCTGACTTTTGCCCAGAAGTCATGCTCACCAAGATGAAACCCATGGTCACTGGTAAAGATCACGATGGTCTTCTCGTTGAGGCCGGCCTGCTCGAGGGCATCAAGCACCTTGCCAACCTGAGCGTCCATGTAGGCAACGGATGCATAATAGCCGCCCACCGCCTTTTTCTGGCGGCGGATATCCATCTTCATGTTTAAACTGGTGCAGTAATTAATGCCTGCCTTCGGGATATCATCCCAGTCGCCCTTGACCTTGGGAGGCAGGACCATCTTGCTGTAGGGTTTGAAGGGTGGGTAATAAGAGCGTGGGGCGACAAAGGGCACGTGTGGACGCGCAAAGCCGACACCCAGCCAGAAAGGCTTGTCCTTGTGCAGGTGAATGAGTTCGGCGGCTTTCTTTGCGGTTTTGCCATCGGAGTGGACTAGGTCATCCCCGTCAGCCTCCACCACCACGAAAGTGTTGCCACCCACTGCCGGCTTTTTGCCATCCGGATTGTTTTGCAGAGTTTCTCCGTCGCCGGGAGCTCTCCACTCAGGACCCTGGCTGTTGAAACGTTCTGTCCACGAGGCCTCGTCATCAGCGCCATGGCTACCCTGCTCGATCCCGATGGGGACACCCATATGATAGATCTTGCTGACCCGGGCCGCGTAGTAACCGTTGTTCTTGAAGTGTTGTGACCAGGTCACACGGTTCCCAATATTCGGTCTTGGGCTTCTGTATCCCAGAACCCCGGTGGCATGCGGATAATACCCTGACATGAAACTGGCCCGTGATGGACCACAGTAGGTGCCCTGGCAGTAGGCACGTGTATAGCGCGTTCCCCTTGCTGCCAGCCGGTCAATGTTCGGGGTCTTGCATACCTTGTTCCCATAGCAGGAGAGGGCAGTCGCTGTAAGGTCATCGGAGATAATGAAGAGGACATTATAATTTGTTTTTTTCTCTTCGGCTTGAGTTGTATGCAGAGCCCCAAAAAAAGAAAGAACCAATAAAAATGTGGAAAACCTCATCATAAATGACGGGTAATACTCCAGCTATTAAAATGCGAGGAGAATTCTCTGCCATTTCTTCATCTGTTTTTTTTCAGGGGTGACTTGTAACTCACGTTCAAATGTCGGATTCTTGAGCTCGATGTTATTCATTAAAAAGGCAATAAAGCTGTTTTTCTCCTGCCTTGCCTGTCATTGCATTTTGGTTATTTCTACTGCGGCAGCACCCGCAAAACGTATTGATCCTGCCGGTATTAGTGGCGCCTTGGTGTTGTCAGGGGGCGGTCTGCCGGATGCGACTGTTGACCGGTTCAATGAACTTGCAGGTGGAAGCAAGATGCATGTCTTGGTCCTTTGTTTTGATGAGAGTAAATTCACAAGGGATCTTGCCGAGAGAATCGTTCATAGGTCAGCAGAAGAGAAATTTCCAGTTACATCCATTACGGTAACTAACCAGAAGCCAGCAGCTGTTATTGCAGCAGTGAATATGGCGACAGGGGTTTGGTTGCTTGCTCAGGATAGTGAATCAATACGCAATGGGATGTCTTCGCCCTTAATGCATGCATCACTATATGAGCTCATGGATCGTGGTGGGGTGATTGGAGGTCATGGTGTCGGTTGCTCAGCTTTTGCTGATGATGGCCTTGCGCTGTTGCCGGGTTCTGTTATTTCTTCAGCGAACGGTGATAAGACAGGTAGCGAACGGATTAATGGGATCTTGCAAAAAAGGCCATCTCTGGTCGGCTATGAAATTGACGAAATGGCGGCCCTTGTTGTCAACGGTCGGCGCATCACGGTTGCCGGCACGGGTGGAATAGTGATATCACTTGCCCCGGCCGGGGAGAGAAAGTTGCGAATGATCAAGTTGAAAGGCAGGGATGCCGTCGCAGATCTTTCGGCATTGCGGTTTTCAGCATTGGCACGTAGCCGTGATCCGTTTCCTGTAGCTAAGCCGCCATCCCCACGGCTGGCAGCCGGCACGTTGATAATCATTGGTGGAGGGGGTATGCCGAGGGGGATTATTTCTCAATTTGTCGAGAAAGCCGGTGGCGATGATGCATCCATAGTGGTATTGCCGACAGCTATGCCGGATCCCATACCGTCAAAGTCTTCTATTGCTGATGCTTTTCGGAGGGCGGGGGCGGGAAAAGTGACTGTGTTGAAAGGCAGAAAACTTAATCAGGTTGAGAGTGAGGAATATCTGTCAGTATTGAGAGAGGCTACGGGAATATGGTTTGGAGGGGGACGGCAATGGCGCTTTGCTGATGCCTACCTTGATACTCGAGCCCACGCGCTCATGCATAAGGTGCTTGCCCGGGGTGGCGTGATTATGGGTAGTTCGGCAGGGGCTTCAATTCAGGCGGATTATTTGGCTCGTGCCAATCCCCTTGGTAACCGTGACATCGTTGCCGAGGGGTATGAACGCGGATTGGGTTTTATCAAGGGGGTGGCCATTGACCAGCATTTCGCCGAGCGAAAGCGATTTAAGGATATGTCCCAGCTCGTAACGCGTTACCCACAACTATTGGGAATTGGTATTGATGAAGGCACGGCACTGATTGTGGAGGGGGAGATTGGCAGTGTATCAGGAAAGGGAAGTGTTCATTTTTATAACCGAAGGAAACCTCTTATCGAGGGATCTCCCGATTATGAGTCGGTCCATGATGGAGGTCGTTATCATTTGGTGAGACGCAGTATTCTAAACGTTGAAAACCCTTGAGGCTCCGCTCATCGCAGCCGTGGATGGTTGATTCTCTGGCTATCAAACCTATTTTGCTGCTGAAAATGCAGCTAATTGGGCTGTTTTTTGCATAATCAACCCTACTGATCGTCTGCATGTCTCTTG
>CALCSP010000701.1 GCA_937893785.1 uncultured Verrucomicrobiales bacterium | reverse complement strand
GAAAGAGTGCAGATGCTTGGGGATATCGTAGATGGTGAGAATCGTCGTATTGATCAAGTTCTGCTTACGGTGTTTCGTGCGCCTGCCAGTTACACCGGTGAAGATATCGTCGAGATTTCAGCACATGGTGGAATTCTTGTTGCGAGATCTGTTTTGGATGTCCTCGTGGAGGCGGGCGCGCGCCCTGCAGATCCAGGGGAGTTTACAAGGCGGGCATTTCTGAATGGTAAGATGGATTTAACGCAGGCGGAAGCCGTTATGGACCTCATTAGTGCACGCACTTCGCTTGCTTTGCGGGCAGCTAATCGGCAGCTTGAAGGAAAACTGGGAGACAGGGTTAACTGGTTGCGTGAAGAGCTACTTGCTGTGTTGGCGCACCTAGAAGCGTATATTGATTTTCCTGAAGAGGGGATTGATCCGGATAACAGTCAAATAATTTACGAGCGTCTGCTTGAGGTTTCCAGTGCGTCGCGACGTTTGATTGATACAGCTGAGGAGGGGAGAATCTTGAGGGAGGGGTTTAAGGTTGTGATTGCAGGTTTGCCCAATGCAGGAAAATCGAGCTTATTGAACCTTATGCTGGGATTTGAAAGAGCAATTGTCAGTGATGTTGAGGGCACGACCCGGGATACGATTGAGGAGATGATTAATGTCAGGGGAGTTCCAGTCAGGCTTGTAGACACGGCTGGCTTGCGCAATGCAAGTGAACAGGTTGAGAGGGAGGGAGTATCGCGAGCTAGGCGGGAGGTAGAAGGGGCAGATCTGGTGCTACAAGTCGTGGACTGTTCATTGGCAAGGGAGCAGTCCGAGGGCAGCGTGCCCGCAGTGGCAGGTGATGGGGAGTGTCGTATTTTCGTGCTTAACAAGGTGGATCTTGGCGTTCACTCCACTTGGGAGAAAGTTGAAGGAGTCCGAATTTCCTGTAGTAAGCAAACTGGAATGAACTCGTTAAGGGATTCGATTTTCGAAGCGGCAGGTCTAGAAGCATTTGACTCCGGAAGTGAGATGGCTGCCGTCAATGCAAGGCATCGAGATTGCCTTGAGCAAGCCTGCATATTCACAGAAAAGGCGGCTGAGGTGCTCAAATCAGGTGAGTCGCCTGAGTATGTCGCCATCGACTTGCGCGAGGCTCTTGACGCGGTAGGCAGTATTGTTGGAAAGGTGGATGCGGAGGAAGTGCTGGGAGAGATTTTCAGCTCCTTCTG
>CALCSP010000700.1 GCA_937893785.1 uncultured Verrucomicrobiales bacterium | reverse complement strand
TATCTTTCATGAACGCTCTCCGGCCAGTGAATAGACAAGGGTCTTTGTGATCAGGTCCTTCATTCGGCATTGATCGGGCTTATCCGGGATCATTGCGTAAAGATGAAGGCGCTGTGCAAGATCCGGCTGATACCCATTGGCATATTCAAAGAATTTCTTGATAAAGTTATAGGCGATCTTCCTGTGATCGGAAAGCAGGATCTGCTTCAACCCGAACACATCCTGGAAGACCGCTCCTTTTATTTCCCCGGAGGAATCCACATTCCCTGCCAGGTTGTAATAACCTTTTGGCCTGTATTGGAAAGTTCCCCCATGGGGTTTCTTGACCCGGTATCTCGTTCGCCACTGCCCGGTGGCATCAAAATTCTCCAGGGCGAAGCCATAGGGATCGATGCTCTTGTGGCAGGCATAACAGGCTTGGTTCTTCTTGTGCTCCTCGATTTGTTCCCGGAGGGTGGCCACTTTCTTGCCGTGCTCCGGTTCAATCACTTCAATGTTCTCTGGGGGAGGAGAAAGGGTGTTTCCCGCAATATTTTTGGATATCCACGCGCCGCGCAGGATAGGGGAAGTGTCAAAGCCAGCCGCTGTGACCTTCAGTACGCTCCCCATGGTCAACAACCCGCCCCGGGGAACGTCAGGCTCGAAGTTTACCTTGCGCAGGTGCTGCCCGATGACGCCATCAATGCCGTAGTGCTGGGCCAGTCGCTGATTAAGGATGGAGAAATTCGAGTCAATCAAGTGTCCGATCGGCAGGTTTTCCTGGATCAGGTAATTGAGGTAGGCCTCAGTTTCGAGTGGCAGGTAGTGATTGAGCAGGTCGTTATAGTCCGGGTAAAGCTTGAGGGATGGGGCAATCTTGTTAAAGGAACGAAGGTTGAGCCATTGGTCACAGAAGGAGTGAATCATGGCCTGGCTTTTGTCGTCTTTGAGCATACGGTCAACTTGATCCGGTATGCTTCGAGCCGAGAGTTGTTGCTTTTCTGCCAGCTCCAAGAGTGTGTTGTCAGGAACTGAAAGCCAGAAGATTCGCGCAAGATCGGCTGCTATTCTGTAAGACTCGTTCTTATGCTCCCCAGGAGCTATAAGGAAGCGGTGGGAGCAAAGGATCGCTTTGATTCCAGCTTTCGTTGCCGTGACAAAATCATCACCCCTTTTAAGAGATTGGAGTCCCACCATGTAATAAGGAGACAGTTCCTCATTGCTTAAGCTGGTGGAAAAAGCCTTTTGCGCAAAGTTCCTGATCACCATCCTAAGCTTCTCTGGCGAGGGGTCAGCTATCGAGATACGCTGGTTGGCATCATTCACTGGCAGGGAAGCCATGACATCGAGCTTACCAATGGAGGCAAGCGAGCGGCCATCCAGAGAATGAGCATCAGTGATCAAAAACTTGATAAAAGGCTTGGTCGTTTTCTCCGGGAATAGGATCGGTTGCTCGTTGGCCAGCCGGATCTCCAGTGCCCCGGTCATCAAGGGTTCTCCCCAGGTTATCCCATCCTCCGAGAGATGAATGGCGAATGACTTGACCTGTCCATTCCCGTTGCCTCCCGACCAGGTGGCATAATTGAGCCCCTCGATTGCCTTACCTGCCGGATTTTCCAGAATGACGTAGTGTGGAGGCTTGGCAAGGGTCGGCTTGAAACGGGTGTGCCAAAAGGTCCGGTTGGAACCGTCCAGCATCCTCTCCTTTTCCATTCCCTCCTGGAAGCTGCTTACGGTCACTTTTCCCCCGATGGCCTTGAGTTTGGTTTGGGATGCGGAAACCCTAAGACGTTTCCGTTCTGGAAACTGGAGGGGTAGGTCGCCGAAAATGTTTCGATAAGTAATGGGAGGCCATTGGTCAAGAACGGGTCCGCGAACCTTCAACTGCTTTATATAGGCCCCTTGATTCCCGTTTCTTTGGCGAAAATTGTGCTTGGAGTAACAGTGTACCGATACATTTTCCCCGGGCCGAAGAAACACGGTTACTTTATGTGACTTTATTTGCCGGTTTCCGAGGGAAATCACATCGAGAAGGCGCTGGGGCTGGGGGCGATCATCGGCGTAATAGTATTTACCAGCGAAGACCTCAATACTTACATCCTCTGGGAAGTCGCCCAGTTTCATGGCGTCAAAAGTCAGCTCGTACCATCCCGGAACAGGTGGGTCAAAGTTGTCATAGAAAAAGGAGTAACTGTTGCCGTTGTTGGCACGGGTCCAGGAGAAGAGGATGCCCTCCTTGTAAGGGCGGGTGTAGATGTTATAGGTTGCGTGACTGTCCTTGATCTTGTTTGTCACCCAAGTCCTCTCTGGGGTAAATCCCTTATCAGGTAAGGCGAACTCGAGCATGGCGTCCGTTGCTGCAAAATAGGAGCTGAGCATCTCCCTAGTCAGCTTGATCCTGCGATCCGAATCAAAGTCATTGGTGCCCCGGTCCTCCGGAATATCTCCGGTCAGGTCGAGCTTGACGCCCAGTAAATCATTTGCTGATTGCACGAATTCATGACGGCTTATCCTTCGGTAGGAGTCAGGAGATTTTCCGGTCTGGTGCTGTGCCAGCCATTGCAGCATCGTTTGTTTTTCTTTCAAGCCGGGTTGCGCCTTGTTTGCTGGTGGCATCTTTGCGGTGATCAGATTCTCGAATATTAGGCTATGATCAGTGCCGCTTTTTTCTAGGGCGCTGACAAGATCAAGATCACCCTTTCTGGACTCTGCATCGTGACAATCGAAGCAGTGGTTCTCAAACTGCTGCAAAGCCGCTTCCTGTAGTTTTGTGGATGCTATGGGATTGGCTTCTGCAGAAGCCACAATTCCCAAAAAACATATCCACGCAATGGCAGCTGTACAGATATGGTTTCCAACACGTCTGTACTTCATTTTATCTCTGGAAATGTATCGAGTGGTTCCGGCCGAGTCAAAGGCACATTAATGCTATGCTCTTGGTCAGGAGAAGAAACCACCCCGGTTATCCATTCCTTTAGCTGAGATCCTCAATCGCCAAGTGTCCCGCCGAACTTTTCACCTTGGGATCCAAGCCTTTAAGAATTTTAGAATCTGGTTTTTGTAGGCCGATTTTGACGGTGTGCTTACCCTTGCTGTAAACACGCGGTTGAAAGCGATTTCCTTTCGCCCGAGTGGTATAAAGCACCTCGTCCGTCGCCTCTTCGATAACCTGCACAACGGGATTCATTCCCTTTGCGAACCTTAACTCTGGCAACCAACCGGTGACCTTTCGGCCATCGTTGGCATCCTGGTCGATGGTGATTGGCCAGCCTGGGTACTGTACTTTATCGCCATCAGTGACATCACAGAATCGTGGCCAACATTCAAAGGTCACTTTACGCGTTTTCTTATTAAAACGGGCGATGCCGTATCCATCAGCACGCTTTTTCTCATCATTACGATTCTCAGGGTTGGCATAAGCCAACATCGAAATCTTGTTACCCAGACCGTCCTTAAAATCACCAGTCCAAGGCAAAGGGCTATTAGGCACCGGATTTGGTCCTGCCTTCTCATCCTCAGGGTGCCACCAACGACCATATATGGTATTCACTAATGCTGGCCCCGTAAATCCGTAGGGACCATCACCATGATTGGTAATTCCGTGTTTGACCACAACGGCCAAGTGCTGATCTCCACACAGGTGTACTGCCCAGGCACGGCGGACCAGCGAAAGCGCATGACGGCTTGGGGTTTGCGGCCAGCCGTTGCAATCCAAGTCAGCAAGTAGTCGACTGTTGGGACCGCCATGCATGTGCACGGCACCACAAAAAGCCGTTTGGGATAGAACCCCCTTCATTTCGGCATTTGTCCAGTCGGCTGACCAATCCTCAAGAAATTTTTCTTGTCTAGGTCCAAGTAATTGCAATCCGGGAAGATCAATCTTTTTTGGGTCGTATGTTGGATCGTTAATATGGTCAGGGCGTGGGCCCATTTTGGGAATTTTGCCTGCTGGACCACTTTTAAATTTGCGGTCTTCCAATATGGCAAAATCGACACCCCCTACGGTCAATCGGGTAAAGTATACGCCAATGTCACGATCCACAGGTTTCGGATCCACTGGATCGGGCAGGTTTGAAGTCTGCTGGCGCTGAACCTGATTCACGTAATCGACTGGGTATCGATATCCACCATCAGCATCACCTCGAATACTGGATCGCTTGCCACTCTCTCCCCAAACGTTCCCGTGACCCACATCATGGTCATCGGGGATGCAAATGGTTGGCCGGTCTCGAATGATATCACGGTATTGAAGTCCAAACTCAATCCAACCCGTTGTATGCTCTGTATGACGATAATGCTGGTCACCACCAAAAAACAGAAGATCGGGATCATGGCGACGCAGGTTCTCAACAATTTCCTTACGAGGCCCATTTGTACGGCTCGAGTTACATGAAAGATTGGCAACAACAATCTCATCCTTATTGGAGGGATCGCGACGTATTAAGCCCTCAAATTTGGCTTTTTCTCCGTGCACAACCCGATAAGGCACACTCTTTGTATTATCCCATTTCTCAATCCGGAAATGTGCATCCCAACCTGGATAATGAACTTCAACTCTTGCGGCTTCAGACCATTTGCCATCGCGCTTAAATTCCAGCCGGGCTTCGCGTTTTTCTCCTGGTTTTAGGGGGAAGAGTTGAGCGCTCAATTTCAGCACCCCATTTTGGTGGGTGTATAAAGCAAAGGCCACTACTTTATCACGCGCCACATTGAGATTGGGGGGAGTTGATTTACGACCTTTTTTAAGCGGCGTGCCATTATTTCCTGGTCGCTTCCACCACTCTCCTGTCGTCAGTAATTCCAAATTGCTGAACTCCTCTCCAAATGGCTTAATGGCTTCTTGGGCACTTAGAAAGTCACTTGAAATTACTAGTGCCCCTGCACCGGCAACTGTCTTGATGGCCTTTCGGCGGTTCATGTTGGATCCGTTCATATTCAATTATTTCCTTACGTTTTAATTTTATTGAGTTTGAATCATTTGACCAGAGTAATTGGTGAGATACTTACTCTCTCTTTGTGAGGAGCGCTTTTCTACCGGGGGGGTGTGGCGTGCTTAATTACGAAATTTACCAGGTTCTGGCTTTGAAACCAACCGTTCCACATGTTGTGCCCTTGCCTCTTGACGATTTCAAGAATCATTGGGCCGCCGAGTTGATCATAGCGTTGCTTGATGATGGCGGAATTTTTGTCTAAGGGAACCACTTTATCCATGTCGCCGTGGATGTGGAAAATGGGAACCTTTGCCTTTGCCAAGGTAGCCAGTCGGTCGATGGGATTGTGCATATCCAATTCGTCTGCGAGTGCCTTAGCCGTCAAACCGTAGGCACCGCATGCTCGATTAATGCCTGGGTAACTGGCGATGTTGCAGACCGGGTAAATACCGGTGATGCAACGCACCTTTTCCGCGTTCTCCGCAGCCCAGCAGTAGAGCATCAATCCACCTCGACTGCGACCAAGCAGGCAGGCCTGTTTAGCCATTGCTCGTTTGCTGACAAGATGCTTGTAAAGTGCTGAGAAGATTTCCCTCCCTTTGGGGCTGCCATAGGATTCACCGACGTCTACCCCGGCAATGGCGATGCCCGCTTTGAGAAATCGCTCAAACATCCAAGTCTCCTCCTTGCCGGGTAAGCCGCGCAGGGTGGGGGCATACCAAACCCAGGGCGTTGGTTGGTCCGTCGTGGGTTTGTCGGGCAGGATCAGGAATGCGGTGTGTTCCTCAATGGTGAATACCTCACCTTTAAGGGGTAGCCTTTTCTCGGCAGCTCCAAGCGTAATGATGGCTGTGAAGCTATATAGGATAAGGAGAGTGAAGAGCGTTTTCATGGAATGGTGTTAGAGTATATTGAGTTTCCGCACAAACAACGATCAGTTTCCTTCTCCACTAGACTGTAATTTCCGGCAGAGAAAAGCATTGGTGGCTAGGATCGAGATAAGCAGAGTCTTTATGCTTCTGCTATTCTCCTAGTTTCACTATGGGTGGATCTAAAATATGGAGGCCTTATTCAGGTCTCTGAAATAACTCAGAGAATTAGTTATAGAGACAACAGGCTGAACCGATCATTTGGTCATCATGCGAATAACTCTAGGATGTGTTTTTCGCCGTCACCGACAGCCATGGGGCGACCAGAGGGCGACATCGCCGGTTTATCGATTTCCATACCGGCGGCGAAGGCGATATTGACATGAAAGGCTCCAAGCGAAACGGCATTTTCGTCGACATAGTATCCAGCGTCGTCGCTTTTGGCATGCACAAAACCTGTCTTTGCGCCTCCATCTGGGATTCTATATTTTGTTATCCGTTTATACTTAAACTAATTTGATTCTCAAAATGGTATTGATGAAATCGATGAATAGCGTGGAGTGCTAATTTGTGAAGGCATTGGTCTTCCCTAAGCCTTTTCCTAGCAATTACTTAAATCGTGTACGGAGCGCGGCGTTGATAGGTTCGCAATCCATTGGCTTCATTATCATTGACGAAATGTTCTTTTTTAGGGTCGAAAGTAACCTTCCGCCCGAGCTTCCAGCTAATAGCAGCGGCGAAGCAGGCCATATGGCCATATCGAACAGCAGTGGAATTACAAACAGGTTGCTCGCGGGACTTCACGCAATCAAGGAAATTGCGGACATGCAGGGCTGGATCTGTACCCCGGATCTGGTTCTTAAGCTTGCCACTTAGCAGTTTGGGATGGCTTGACTCGATACCAAGATGATCACCAGCTTCAACCCATCCTTCATCACCGACAAAGCGCACGGGGCAAGTCCCCAATCCCTTGATCCAATCACCCACACCTTTACCGGAGGAAAGTCGCATGACCAGCTTGATGCCATTGGCATACTTGGCATGAAGTCGGCTGTCTGATTCTGCTTCAAATTCAATCGGTGTCGTCCCGTCGGCATCGGCAGCCCATTGACAAAGGTCGATCGTATGGGAACCCCATTCAGGTAGTCGCCACGCAGAATAGAGTCCTTGATGATTGCGCCAGCGTCCTTTGCAATAGGCCGCGTTAAAGGGAATCTTCGGTGCGGGTCCGAGCCATTTATCCCAGTTGATAATCGCCGGGTCTGGTTCGGGCTGAGCTGGCAAAGGCTTAAGGTAATTCTGCAACTGAAGGATGCCTGCGTGAACCTCTTTCATTTGCCCAAGCTTGCCCTTCAAGGCCAGATCAGCCGCCAGACTGAAGTTGGGAACACTGCGCCGTTGCGTTCCTGCCTGAAAAACCCTTTTGTGCTTCTTGATGTTGTCGTCAAGTTCTTGGCATTCCTGGATGTTCATCGCACAGGGCTTTTCGCAATAGATATCCTTGCCTGCGCGTGCAGCATAGATGGATGCTGTGGCATGCCAGCGATCACCAGTGGTGACGAGGACGGCATCAATGTCATCCCTTTCTAGAACACCAGACATATCGTCGTAAATGGAGCAATCCTTGTTTCCATAATGCTTGTCGGTCTGGCGTTTGATGATCTCGCGCCGTTCCTTTTGTGGATCGGCTACAGCAACGAATTGAGCATCCTTTTGTCGGAAAAAACCCTCCAGAACTTTTTGGCCTCGCCGACCTACTCCAATGCCACCCAAGACAATGCGGTTGCTGGGGGCCACTTTCCCGTTCTTGCCGAGGGCGCTGGCCGGAATCAGGGTGGGCATGCCGATGCAAGCAGCAGCAGTGGACTTCAGAAAGTGGCGGCGGGTCGTTCTTGTCATCATAAAGGGGAGAGTTAGTTTAAGATCAAGGCGGGTGACTGTGATCTTTGAAATTTATAGAATGTATTGCTAAGTAATGCTTTTTGAGCGGCAGTCATTTACTCCACAATCTTACCCTTTACTTTGCGGTAAAGAAAAGCGTCGGAGGTAAGAAGAGAGGTAAGAAGGGCTTTCATGCTTCCTCCGCTTTCGCGGTAGGCCCGATGCGCGGCCTGCAAAACGGGACCATCGTTTAGAGTCTCGTTACGCCCCATCCAAAAGCGAAAGGCGTGGCGGACAAAGACCTGCTCGACTCGTTCGCTTTTAGAAAGCTTTTCGATCATCTCGATAGCATTTTTCACTGGTCCATCCAATTGCGGATCGCCGCTGTCAATGATTTCACCCGAGGTGTCCACAGGCTTATCAAGCTCGCTCGTTCGAAAAAGACCGGCATGATTATACATCTCGAAGGGGAGACCGAGAGG